>JBEHXY010000052.1:0-14419 GCA_048498455.1 Planctomycetota bacterium
AGCTCGCTGGTCGCATAGGCCTTGAACTCGACGCCCTTCTTGAAGTCGACGAGGTAAAACTCGACTTCCTCGGGGCCGTACCACATCGCCATGTTGGTGACGATCGTGTGCATCAGGTTGGATTTGCCCGACCCGGTTTTGCCGGCGACCAGCACGTGCTGCGCGACGCCCACGCCGAGGCGCAGGGACTGGAGCCGGGTGGCCCCGCTCTTGCCGATGGGCACCCGCAGATCGTTTTTGGAGCTTTGCGACCAGAACTGTCCCTCGGCCGGCGCGATGCTGTCGAAGGGGACCTCCACGCGCTTGGCGTCCTTGGCGGCGCGGCCGACCTGGTCCATCAGCCGGGTGAGGGCCTTCTCGTCGGGCGCCGCATCCACCTTCAGGGGGAACCGCTTGAACACGGCGTCTTCCCACACGAAGCCCCCGTTTTTGTGCACCAGGTGCACGCTGCGCGCGAGGATGTCCTCCATGCGCGTTCCCGGCGGCAACTGCTGCCGGAGGTCGCGGAGGATGATCATGTAGACGCCGCACTTGGGCCCGGTAAGGGCGATGCTGGACAGCCGGCGGAGGGTCTCCTGCTCGAAGCCGAGCGGAAAATCGGCGAGCACGAGGTAGCGAATGGGCTCGGCAAGCTCGCCGGCCTGGGCGTTGTACTCGTCGATGGTGGCGTATTCGTTGCGCAGGTACTTCTGGATCACGGTTTCCATGTGCTCGGTGAGGTCGGCAAGCCGCTGGTTCATGTGCTCTTTTTCGGTCCAGATGCGCGAGCCCACGAGCGACTCGTCGTGATCCGCGAGGTGCATGAAGCCTGCGAAGCTTTGCCCCAGTCCCACGGGATCAAAGAGCGTGAACTTGACCCGTCCCGCGGGCATCTGCGTGAGCAGCCGGGCCATGACCGTCTGCACCACATCGATGGCCGCGGACCTGCCGGCGTGATCCGCATCGACCAGCAGCGACGCCTGGCCGGGCATGGTCAAGAGGGCCGGCACCGTGAAGGTGCCCGGCAGCTTGAGCCGCGCCGGGACATGCTCGGTCAGCTGCGCGAGATCGACCTGCATTTCGCCGAATCGCACCTGCCCGGCGTATTCGGTGGGACTTTTCCAGGACTCCCACGCGGGGCTGTTCCAGTCCACCAGCGCGGGATCGATGCCGCTGCCCTTGGCGATCAGGGCCTGCACGACGCGCAGGCCCTCTTCCCAGCGGACCTCGAGGGCGCGCACCTGCTCCCGGTAGGTGCGCTCGATGGTTTCCAGGGCCGCGGCATGGCGGGCATCCTCCGCCTCGCGAGCCGCGGCATCGGCCGCCTCCATCTGCTGGGCTTTTTCGGCGCGCTGTTTCTGCAGCGCTTCGAGGCGCCCGTCGCGCTCCTGTTCCAGCACCGCGAGCTGCTCGTCGAACCGCTGCTTTTCCTCGGCCAGGGCCTTGCGGTGCTGCTCCATGGAATCGATGAGGAGCCCGCGCCCGCGGTCGCGCGCCGCCTTCACTTCCTGGTCGCGCTTGCGCTGCATATCCTCCACGCGCTGCTCGCGGACCTCGCTGGCGGCGTCTGCATCCGACTTGGCGGCAAACCGCGCGATCTCGCCGGACTGCGTCAGCTGCGTGTACACCTCGGTCGCACTGGCGCGCACGCGGCGCCCTTTGCGCATCTTGAGAATGACGTACAACAGGATGCCCAGCACCAGCGCTCCCCCCGCCGCGCTGCCGGCCGCCACCAGCTTGGTGTGATCGTCCGGCGGCACCACCCACCCCACGCCGCCGGCGACGGCGGTCAAAACAATCACGAGAAAGATGGGCAAGGCGTCGTCGAGGACCCCCACGTGGGTGACGCGCTTCAATTCCGCGAGCAGCGTCTCGGCCTTGCCCTGGTATTCCGCCACGACTGCCGGGGCTTCCTTGGCGACCCGCGCCTTGACCTCATCGGTGACGCCGGGTTCCACCGCGAAGACTTCCATGCCGTAGCGGCGCAGCACGGCCTGGCCGGCGGTCTGGACCTCCGCGAGTTTACCGAGGACGGCCTGGAGCTCCTGCTTGGCCTTCACCTCCTCGGTGTCGAGCTTGGTGCCCAGGGTCACCAGGGAGCTTTCGGACTGCCAGGCCTGCTGCTCGGCCTGTTTTTTGATGGCGTTGTCGCCCTCGGCTTTTTTGCGCGCGAGTTGCTGCTCGGTCGCGGCATGTTCGGCATCGAGCGCTTCGCGCTGGCGTGCGAAGGTCCCCTGGATTTCGTCCTGGCGCCGGGAAAAGGCGTCGCGCAGCTCGCCGCGCTGCTGCTGGTAGGCCTGCTGCGCCGCCTCGCCGCGCTGCCGATAGCCGCCCGTTTCCTGCGACACGGCCTGGGCATGCTGCTCTTCGATCCGCCGCTCCTCCGCCGCGCATTCGATGGACAGCCTGACGATCTGCTCGAGGCTCTCCCGCTGGGGATTGCGGGACACCGGTTCCTTGGTCGCTGGGGCGGAGGCAATCTGGGTCATGAAATTCTTACTCGCAGTCCGTCTTGATCTTGTGCATTACCTGGTCCATCTGGTCCATCGCGCCCATCGCGGAGCGTACATCCTGCTCGATCTGCCAGAGGAACGTTTTCTCAAACGCGGCGCTCTGTTCGTCCGACCACACTTCCTTCACGGTCTCCCAGCGAAGCAGCAGATCCTTGAGGGCCCGAGACAAGGCGCCCTTACTGTCCATGAGCGACATCGCCGCCCTCCTGTTTTTTTTCCTTTTCCTCCGTCGCCGCGGGTTCATTGGCAGGCGCTGCCACCGGCATCTCCGGCACGCCGGTTCCGCGCGACATCTCGCCGCCGGCAGGCGTGCTGGCGCCGGCCCCATCGACCGACCCGGCCAGGTCCATCGACGGCGCCTCGATCTGCACATACTGCTCGAGGCTTTCGGCGAGGCGATCGAGCAGGGCGACCGCCCGCGGGATATCCCCGCCGACCGTGCCATGGAGCCGGGCCACGCCGCCCTTGTACAAATCGGCCGCCCGTGCGAACCGCGGCATCCACTTTTTGATGGCCTCCAGCTTGCGCTCGGATTCCTCCAGCGCCGCCATGCACTTCGCGAGGATCTTCTCCTCCTCGACGGCGCCGGGGGTTCGCCCGGAGGCATCTTTGTAGAGTTTTTTCTGGCGCACGGCGTCCTTGGCCTGCTGCACCAGTTCGGCCCGCTTGCGTCGCTGGGCGACCCAGAAGGTCGTCTGCTCCACTTCGAGCCAGGAGCGGAGGGATTGGATGTCGCTGTCGGCTCCGGAAAGGGAAAGGTCCGTCGCCTGGGCAAACTTCAGCAAGGCCGCCCGAAACTGGCGGAACACCTCAAAATCTTCAACCTTGACCTCGCCGGCCATCAACCACCCGCCAAAAAGCCACGCCACACCGCAACCACGCCCCCAGCCACACGCCCCCGGGCTATCTCTGTCGCAGATACTGCTCGATCGCCGCCGCTTTTTTGTTGAGGAACTGGGAGTGCTCACCGGCGGCCACGACGAAGTTCCCCAGCACCTTGGTGGTCTGGGAAAAGGCCTCGGCAAACCGGGCATGTTCCTGGTCGCGCCAGGCCCCGCCGAGGGCGTTCATGCGGCCATTCATCTGGCCCATCAGCGATTCAATTTCCTCGGTGAAGCGCTTCAAATCCATCGCAAACCGCCGCAACTCCGACGGATCTACATTCGCTTTCGACATACACCGCTCCTGTTACGCCAGTCCTCAGTTATATGCCGCCACTCCCCCCCAAACAACGAAAACCCCGAACCCGCACCGACCTCTGTGCCCGCCGCCTCGCCCCGCGCGGGACCCACCGCTACACTATTCCCATGCACCAGCCCCCTTCCCCATCACCCCGTCCGCGCCGCCTGCGGGCCTCGCCGCTGCTTCGCAACCTGCTGGCGAGCTCGCGGCTGCATCCGTCCGACTTTGTCGCGCCGGTGTTCGTCCGGCTTGGCTCGAAGATCAAGGCGCCGATCGCATCGATGCCCGGGATTTTCCAGCACTCGCCGGACACGGCCATCGAACACCTGCGGGCTTTGGCCGACGCAGGCGTTTCGGCCTTCCTGCTTTTTGGCATCACGGATCCGCACCACAAAGATGCCACCGGCTCTCACGCGCATGACGAAACCAACGCCGTCTGCAGCACGTTGCGGCTTGCGAAAGAGGCTCGCCTGCCGCTGCTGGCGATCACCGACCTGTGCTACTGCGAATACACCTCGCATGGGCACTGCGGCCCCCTCCGGACGAGTGGCGCGGGGAAAGTGCTGAGTGGGGAAACGGGCGGGGGGAATTCTCCGCAGGACGCAGGCGGCGGGACCCAGGACTTCACGCGTGTCGACAACGACGCCACGGTCTCTGCGCTGGGCCAGCAAGCGGTTCTTCACGCGCGCTGCGGTGCGGATGTCATTGCACCCTCCGCGGCGATGGACCACATGGTGGCGGCGATCCGCACCGCCCTGGACGGGGCCAGCTTCCCCGACACGGCGGTCCTGTCCTATGCCGTCAAATACGCTTCGGCGTTCTACGGGCCGTTCCGGGACGCCGCCGAATCGCCGCCGCAGCCGGGCTCAGGCCTCAGCGATCGGAAAACGTACCAGATGGACTACCGCCGGCATCCTGCCGAAGCTTTGCGGGAAGCGGCGCTCGACGTGGGGGAAGGGGCGGACCTTTTGATGGTGAAGCCGGGGCTGCCCTACCTGGACATTCTCAAGACGGTGGCCGACGCCTCGCCGGTTCCGACGGCGGTTTACCACGTCTCGGGGGAATACGCGATGCTCAAGGCCGCGGCGGCGCATGGGTGGATCGACGAAAAGGAAACCGCGCTGGAGACGATGCACGCGTTCAAGCGTGCCGGCGCGGCGTTCATCGTGACCTATTACGCCCAGCAGCTTGCGGGCTGGCTCAAATAGGGTTCCAAGGCCCGTCCTTTGCAGGAGCCCCGCTGACCGGCTCTTGTGCGAGGATCTCCCATGGCCAAAGCAAAAACGTCCTCCGGAAAAACATCCAAGGCCTCCGGTAAAGGGACCGGACGTCCGACGGGCTCGAAGAACAACAAGAAAAAAGACACCATGACCTCCCGGCCCTCCCAGGACAAAAAGAACTTCACCTCGAAAAAAGACACCTCCACCCGCAACCCGGACCTCAAGCGTTCGCACTATACGGGGACGGAGGAACAGCGGCGCCTCGGCCAGACCCGGCCCAAGGACTTCAAAGCCAAGCGCGCGACCAAAAAAGCCGAGCCCAAAAAAGACTGACGGCTCCCGGATGGTTGGGGATGTTCTGGGAATTTCGGAGCCGCGGGGGTCAGCCGCGCAGGAGGGCCTTTACGGACTGCTTGACGGCGGCGCTGCGGAGGTAGGCGAGTTCCGCGCCTGTCAGGGGGCCGCGGCCGGCGGGCAGCGTGACGACGGGCGTGCGGCCCATCAACCCCGCGACGGCGAGGAGCATTCCCCCGCCGATGGCCAGCGCGGCGGTCCACAACAACCAGGCCATGCCGGTTTTCAATGCCACAGCCATGCCGGCGACGCCTGCGCCGACCAGGAACAGGGCCGTGCCCAGGAGCTGGCGGGCGCCCCGCGCCTTGGTGCCCGATCGGCGCCAGTGGTTCAGCAGTCCGGCGAGGTCGCGCGCCGATTTGTCGGCCCCGGCCAGCTCGAGTTTGCCCATGGCCCGGTGCAGCATCATGGCGTCGGCTTTCATCCGGAGCAGGCGTTTCACGCCGGAGCGGGCGAGGGCGACGATCGATTCCTCCACGCCGCGCATCACGCCGAGGGGGACGAGGCATTCGGAGAGGAAACGCACGATGTCGGCGGGCTCTTCGCTGGCCTTGAGGCGGCTGGCGATTTGCGCGAGGAGGGCGCGGTGGGCGCCGGTGAGGCGGCCATGGTGGGCGGCCTCGATGCCGGCGAGCATGGCTGCGGCGGGGATTTCTTCGGGGCGGGTTTCGACGCGGCGGACGCGGCCGGAGGGGCTTTGCGCTTCGAGGCGGTTGAGCCGGCGGACGATGAGCTCGTCGAGCTGGCCCGGGGGGCTGTCGCTGGGATAGCAGGCGACGATGCGGGGGAGATGTTCGAGCAGCACCGGGACGGGGAGGGCGTCGATGATGGTGGCCCAGCGTTCCGCGGCTTCACCGCCGTGACCCATGGCGGCGAGGGCGTGCAGGAGGCCGGCTTCGATGGCCAGGGGGTGCTGGCGGCGGTCGAAGAGGGCCAGGCCCTTGCGGGTGGCGGCGAGGCTGTTGTCGAACTGCTGATCGGCGGCGAGGCTGAGGGCGAGGAGGAGGTGGGCTTCGGGATTGGCGGGGAGGAGGCCGACGGCGCCCTGGGCCTGTTCGACGGCATCGTGGGCGAAGCCCTTGGCGAGGAGGGTGGCGGCGTTGCGCTGTTTTTCCATCCCGCGGGTGGCTTCGGGGCTGCGCAGGACGTTGCCGATGTCATCAAGGGAGCCTTTGACGGCTTCGAGGACGGCGATGGTTTGTTTCTGGAGCTGCTGGAGGTCCTTGATGCCGCGGACGACGGCGGCGTCTTTGCGATTGACGGAGCGGCGGCCGGTTTTGCCGGCGGAGGGGGCGTCGACGTATTTGAGGGGTGCGGCTCCGGCGGGGGGCGTGTTGGGGATGCCCAGACCGGTGGGCGTTGGCCGGCGCGCGAGGGCGTCGCCCGGCGGGTTCTCCGGGGGGGTGGGATCAGGTAATGGCCGTGCCCCATCGGTCAGGTTCAATCCTCCATGACGTTTCCCCGCCGGCGTGATTTTAACACAGGGTGTGCGGGGTTATGCAACGGCGCGCGAGATCTCCAGGGAAGATGGGGCTTATTTGTCAGCGAGCCAGGTCCATTCGGCGACGCTGGTCGCGGGCAGGGGGCTGATGCCGAGGTGGCGGAGCATGTTGAGGCACTGGGCGCGGTGGTGCATGCCGTGGGTGGCGACGTGGGTGAGGACGGCCCCGCGGGTGAAGGTGAAGGTTTTTCCTTCGCGGACGCGGGACATGGTCTGGTCGAAGGGGAGTCGGCGGATTTCGGCTTCGAAGGCGTCGAAGGTGGTGTCGAGGAGGGTTGCGATCTCCGCGGGGGTGCGCGGGGGGTCCTGTTCGAGGCGCGGGCTGATGGGTCCACCGGCGAGGCCCTGGGTCCAGAGGCGCATGGCGCCGAGCATGTGCACGAGGGTGTTGTGGAGCGAGCCGGGGCCGATGTCGAAGCGCTGGTGGAATTGTTCGTGGGTGAGCGGGGTGCAGGCGGCGAGGATCTGGCGGGTGGCCCAGCGGTCGTGGGCGAGAAGGATTTGCGTGGGGTCGCTGGTGGGCATGGGAGCTCCCTTGGCTGGCTGATTCGCGTTTCGGCGGCGCGCGTTGGGGAGCGGCTAGGTTAGTGGGGCGGAGGCTTGGGGGCCAGCGGGCGTGATGCTCGCGAGGGGGTTGGCGAGTTGGTCGGGGGTACGTGCCCCTGGAGAGGCGGGGTGAGGGAGGAATTTGGTGGAACGGGCGGCGGGATTGCGGATGATGGGTTCCTTCGACTGACAGGCGTTCAGGAGGGTGGCATGTCGCCTCGCGAGGAACTCAAGGGGATGCTGGAATACATTGCGGGGCGGGCGCTGGACAATATTGAGGAATTCGGGGTTCACCTTCCGGTGTGTTTTGCGCATTCGCCGGCGGGGGAGCACCTGGTGATTGTTGCGGAGTCATCGGGAGGAGGAGAGGTGGATCTTCAGGCGTGCAAGGAAAGCGTCCTGGGGACGACGCGCGCGTGGATAGCCGAGGGGAAGATTCGGGCGGTAGCGATAGCGATGGTTGTGGAAATCACGATGCCCAGTGATGACGGGGAGGCATCGCGGACGTCGGCGGTGAAGATCGTTCTGGATCACGCAGGGGAGCGGGGGTATGTGGCGTTTTTGACCTTTCGGGTGGCGGAAGGCAAGGCGATTGCGGGGGAGATATTTTATCGGGAATTGCCGGAGCGGTTCTTTGGGGGGTGATGTTCTTGTGCGAGTTGCCGGCCCGGGGAGCACAAGTGCCCTGCTTCTGCCATCGAGGTTGTGGCAGAAGAAGGACAACGGGCGGCTGGGTTCTCACAGAGGGCACAGAGAGAGGTAGGGGTTGGGGCGGCAAGGGATTTGGGAGTTTCGCGAGGGTTTCGGCTAAAATGGGGGACGCTTTTCCTTTGGAGTTGTTATGAGCACCCTTGAGACACCGGCTGCCGCGGGCAGCAACGTGAGTGTTGTTGACACGATTCGCCAGATGGCGGTGCGGGCGCGGGCGGCGGCGCGGCAGTTGCCGACGCTTTCGGGGGGGCAGAAGAATTTGGCGCTCAACCGGATCGCAGATGCGTTGATGGCGCAGAAGGACTGGTTGATCGAGGAAAACGCGAAGGACGTGGCGCAGGCGCAGAAGGACAACCTGGCGCATCCGCTGGTGGCGCGGCTGGTGCTGCCGGAGAAGAAGATCGCGGCGATGGCGCAGGGGCTGCGGGAAATCGCGCTGCAGACGGATCCGGTGGGGCAGACGATCGAGGCGTATGACCGGCCGAACGGGCTGCGGGTGGAGAAGCGGCGGGTGCCGATCGGGGTGGTGGCGATTATTTTTGAATCGCGGCCGAACGTGACGGCGGATGCGGCGGCGATTTGTTTGAAATCCGGCAATGCGTGCATTTTGCGCGGGGGGAAGGAAGCGATTCATTCGAACCGGGCGATCGCCACGATCATCCGGGAGGGGCTCAAGCACGCGGGGATTTCGGAAGACGCGGTGCAGCTGGTGGAGACGACGGACCGGGCGGCGGTGGGGGCGATGGCGACGGCGCAGGGGCTGATTGATTTGATCATTCCGCGCGGCGGGGAGGGGCTTATCCGCAGCGTGGTGGAGCAGGCGACGATCCCGGTGATCAAGCATTACAAGGGGGTGTGCCACGTGTACATCGACAAGGGGGCGGACCCGGACATGGCGGTGAAGATCGCGGTGTCGGCGAAGGTGGACGGGGTGGCGCTGTGCAACACGGAGGAGTGTCTGCTGGTGCACAAGGACATCGCGGGGAAGGTGCTGCCGCGGATAGCGACGGCGTTCCGGGAGAAGAAGGTGGAGATGCGTTCGGACCAGTTTTCGCTGGGGCTGTTGCAGGATGCCAAGCTGGCGAAGGAGACGGACTGGGGGATGGAGTTCCTGGATTACATCATCGCGATCAAGCAGGTGGTGAGCATTGACGAGGCGATCGAGCACATTGCCACGTATGGCAGCCAGCACACGGATGCGATCATCACCAATGACCTGGCCGCGGCGCGGAAATTCGTGACGGAGGTGGATTCGGCGAGCGTGCTGATCAACGCCAGCACCCGGTTCGCGGATGGCGGGGAGTATGGGCTGGGTGCGGAGATCGGCATCAGCACGGACAAGCTCCATTCGCGCGGGCCGATGGGCGCCGCCGACTTGTGCACCTACAAATACGTGGTGACCGGCAACGGCCACATTCGGGCCTGATCTCCTGGAGCTTATGCGCGGCGGACTTTTCTATCGACTGTGGCCCTCGTACGCCGTGCTGGTGGTAAGCCTCGGCCTGTGGTGCGTGGCGTATTACTACGTCGAGCAGACGGTGTCGGCGGACGAGGCGCACCGGTTTGACCTGGCGGTGCGCACGCTGAAGCAGCAGCTGGCGGCGCAGACGGACCGGTACACGGACCTGGTGCTGTTCAGCCGGTCGCACTTTGATGCCACGAGTGCGGTGAACCGGGAGTCGTGGCGGCGGTTTGTCCAGGGCACGAACCTGCCGCACCATCCGGGGCTGCAGGGGCTGGGTTTCGCCAAGCGGGTGACCAACGAAGGGCTGGCGGCGTATGTGGCGCGGGTGCGGGAGGAGGGTTTTCCGGAATATGCGGTGACGCCTGCGGGGGACCGTCCGCTGTATTTCCCGGTGTACCTGCTCGAGCCGTTCGATCCGCGGAACCAGCGGGCCTTCGGCTTCGACATGTTCAGCGAGCCAGTGCGGCGCGAGGCGATGCAGGCGGCGGCCGAGAGCGGCGAAGCGCGGGCGACGGGGAAGGTGGTGCTGATGCAGGAGGATGGGGAGGACCAGCAGGCGGGGTTTTTGATTTACATGCCGGTGTATCGGCAAGGGGTGCCGCTGGAGAGCGCGCAGGAGCGGTGGGCGGCGCTGGAGGGGTTTGTGTATGCCCCGTTCCGGGCGTCGAACCTGATGCGCGGGATCATTTCGGATGTGCGTGACGCGGGGGTGGTGGATTTTCAGCTCTATGACAGCGAGCGGGTGACGACGGACGCGCTGCTGTATGACAGCCGGGCGTCGGCGATGACGGAACCGGCGACGGCAAGGGCTGAGACTCGTCCGCCAGCTCCGGCGTTGACGGAACCCGACTCGCGCTACCGTACGCAGGTGCGGGTCGCGGGGCGGACCTGGACGCTGGTGGCGACACCGTCGCCGACGTTGCTGCAGACGGTGGATCACCATTTGCCGTGGCTGGTGCTGACGTGCGGCGCGCTGGTGAGCTGGCTGCTGTTCGGGATCACGTGGCTGCAGATGCGGGCGCGGTCGGCGAGCGAGCGGGCGTCGGCGCAGCTTGCGGAATCGGAAAGCCGTCTGCGGGCCTCGGAGCTGCGGTACCGGCTGAAGATCGAGCAGTCGCCGGTGGCGGTGCAGACGCTGGCGCCGGATGGCTCGACGGTGCATGTGAACCGGTCGTGGGAACAGCTCTGGGGGATCGGCCTGGAGGACGTGCTGCAGTACAACATTCTGCAGGATCCGGAACTGGAGCGCAAAGGGGTGCTGCCGCTGATAAGGGCGGCGTTCGCGGGGCAGACGGTGACGATCGGGCCGATTTATTATGAATCGGGGAATCTGCCTTCGGGGGCGCATCCGCGGGCGCGGTGGGTGCGGTCGGTGCTGTATCCGGTGAAGGATCCGACGACCGGGGTGGTGACGGAGCTGGTGCTGCTGCACGAGGATTTCACGCTGCGCAAGGAGGCGGAGGCGGAACTGCAGCGGGCCAAGGAGGCGGCGGAGGCGGCGAATCATGCGAAGGACCAGTTTCTCGCGGTGTTGAGCCACGAGCTGCGCAACCCGCTCTCGCCGGTGCTGGCGATGGTCGACCTGCTGGCGCAGGGCGCGGGCGGGGAGGAGGCGGTGGAGGTGATCCGGCGGAACGTGGAGTTGGAGGCGCGGCTGATCGACGACCTGCTGGACGTGACGCGGATTTCGCGCGGGAAGCTGCACCTGGACCGCTCGCCGGTGGATGCGCACCTGACGCTGGAGCACGCGCTGCAGATTTGCCGGGCGGATGCGGCGGCCAAGGGCCTGGCCATCGAGGCGGCGCTGGGGGCGCAGGACCGGGTGGTGAGCGCGGACCCGGCGCGGCTGCAGCAGATTTTCTGGAACCTGATCAAGAACGCGGTGAAGTTCACGCCGGAGGGGGGCACGATTTTCATCCGCACGCGCAACGAGGCCGCCGGGGAAGCGCAGGGCGAGGAGCTGCTGGTGATGGAGGTGCAGGACACGGGGATCGGGGTGGCGGCGGAGAAATTGCCGCGGATTTTCGATGCATTTGAGCAGGCGGACGGTTCGATCACGCGGCGGTTCGGGGGGCTGGGGCTGGGGCTGACGATCACGCGGGCGCTGGTGAGCGCGCATGGCGGGACGATCGCGGCGGGCAGCGCCGGGGTGGGGCAGGGCACGACGTTCACGGTGCGGCTGCCGGTGGTCAAAGCCCCGGCGAGCGCGCCGGCCGCGGCGCCGGCGCAGGCGCCGCGCGTGCAGGCGCCGGCGGAGCGGCGGCCGTGCGTGCTGCTGATCGAGGACCAGGGCGATGCGCGGCGCGCGTTGACGCTGCTGCTGGCGCGCGAGGGATTCGAGGTTCAGGCGGCGGCGACGGCGGCCGAGGCGCTGGAGAAAGCGCAGGGGTTCGCCTTTGACCTGATCATCAGCGACATCGGGCTGCCGGACCTTTCGGGGCTGGAGCTGCTGCCGCGGCTGCGGGCGATGCGGCCGGCGCCGGCGATCGCGCTGACGGGCTTCGGCATGGAGCAGGATGTGCAGCGGGCGACGGAGTCGGGCTTTGACCTGCACATCACCAAGCCGGTGGCGTTTGACCGGTTGCGCGCGGCGATGGACCGGCTGCTGCATCGCCAGAAGTGAAGGCGTGGGGGGAGATTGAGGAGTCGGGAAGGGACCAGGAGGGGCGGGGCGGCAAGCGCCGCAAAAAAAGCAAAAGCCCGGACAGGGGGTCCGGGCTTTCTCTTTTTACATGTCGGGGCACGCAGGCGGATTTATTCGAGCAGGCCCATCTGCACCAGCAGCGCCTCCTGGCGGAGGCTGAGAACCTGCGTGAGGTCGTCCTGGGCTTTGACCAGGTCGATCTGCGCTTTTTGACGGGCGACGCGCAGGGCTTCGAGCTTTTCCTTCAGCAGGTCGGCGGAGGCGTTGTTGTCGATGGCCTGCTGGAGTTCATCAAGCCGCCGGGTGACCGGGGAGGGCTCGGTGATGCCGAAGATCTGGTTGATGAACTGGTTCACGTTGGCGCCGCCGGCGGCCCCGCCGCGGCCACCGCGTCCGGCGCCGCGGATCATGCCCATGATGCCGGTGCCGGCATCCATCTGGAGGATGAGGACCTTCATGAAGCGGGGTTCGATGACGCGCCATTCTTCGTCGCTGGCTTCGATCTGCTGCTGGAACTGTTGTTCCATGCGCTGGCGGATGGCGGTGGGATCAATGCCTGCGAATCCGCCGCCCCCGCCGCCGCCTCCCGCTTGGGCGCGGGCGGTTCCCGCACAGACCATCAGGGCCGCGGACATTCCCAGCGCCGCCAGCCGCATCTTCAGGGCCGTCATTGTACACCTCAACCTTCCGGAAAAAGACCCTCTCACGATGCCGCCGCGAGCCTTCTGTTTCCGTTTCGGAGGGCCTTTTTTGGCCAGTGCGAAGCGGCGGCGGGTGCACTCGTGCCCCTCACTATAACGCGCCGGCGGTGCGAAACTTGCCCTCCGGCGACGCCTCCCCCGAGCAGGTCACTCCTCCTCCGACTGTCCGATAAGTTCATTGTCGTACGCCTCTTCCAGCTTGCGCACGGTCTCGGCAAGCTCCTCATCCTTCTGCACGGCCTCGGAGACCTGGGCCTCCCAGGTGTTGCTGGCCTCGCGCAGGGAGGCGAGGTCGATGGGCTGGTTGAGAAACTTCGCCAGCCGCCGGCTCACCGCCTCGATGGAGAGCGGGTTCTCGCCGTTGAGGTAGCCGGGAATTTCCGCGACGAAGGAGACCATCTCGATGCCGTGCGCGGGGGCCTGCGAGATCAGCAGGGTGGAGAAGCTCGAGGGTCCGCTGTAATCCGACGGCCGCAGGTTGTGCGACGTGAGAATGTCCTGCAGGTGGGCGTGGGAGATGGAGCCGTAGAGCCGGGGCTCGCGGGTGTGGGGAACGGTTCCGCCGAAGCTGCCCACGAAGACGATGCGCTTGACCCCCATGCGTTCGCAGAGGGCGAAGATGGCGTCGGCAAAGCTCTGCCAGCGGAGGTTCGGCTCGGCCCCCAGGAAAAACACCAGCTTGTCGGAGGCATCGGCGTGAAACACGTTTTCCGGAATCTTGGGCCCGCGGCGGATGAGCCCCTTCTTCATGCGCACTTCCGGCCGAAACACCGCCGCCACCTCCATCGACCCGGGAAAATTGAAGATGTAAAAGGGGTCGGAATCGATGCGCGCGATCTCCAGCAGCGTCCGATTCTCCATCAGCCGCTTCACCGTGCCCGTGGAGACATCGCCCCCGTCCATCCACCCGGTGAGGGCCAGGAGCAGCGTCGCCCCCTCCATCCGCGGCACTTCCCCCTCGCTGAATTTCAACGCGTCGATCGGCATGTCGCCTCCGGTAAAATCGCCGCACAAGTATAGCGCCCCCGCCGGTATGATAAACCTTCTTTCCCGCACCTCGCGGTGGCGCTTGGGAAGAACGGCCCTGTTCGCAGCTCAAAAGGACCCGCATGTTCCTCATCGATCCCCACTGCCACATGGTTTCCCGCACCACCGCGGACTATGAGACGATGGCCCTCGCCGGCGTGGTCGCCATCTCCGAGCCTGCGTTCTGGGCGGGTTATGACCGTACGCCGGCGGGGTTCATCGATTACTTCCGGCAGCTCACCGAAACCGAGCCGAAGCGCGCCGCCCAATTCGCGATCCAGCATTACTGCTGGATCTGCCTCAACCCCAAGGAGGCGGAGGACCTGGGCAAGGCGCGGGAAGTCCTGGCGGAGATTCCCAGGTTTCTCTCGCGCCCGACGGTTTTGGGCGTGGGTGAAATCGGGCTCAACAAAAACACCCCCAACGAGGCCAAGGTCTTCCAGCAGCACGTGCAGCTCGCCATCGACACGTTCCGGGCCACGGAAACGTCCTCGGGGGCGTGCGAGATGGGCAAGCACCACCTCATTCTCATCCACACGCCGCACCTCGAGGACAAGCTCAAGGGGACGCGCATGAT
>JBEHXY010000053.1:0-14398 GCA_048498455.1 Planctomycetota bacterium
CTGATCGCGCCCGAAAGCAGCCGCCGTTCCAGTTCCTGCATCTCCTGCCGTATCGCCGCCTCGTCGTAGTATTTTCGCGCCGCCTCATCCATCAGCGTACGCAGCACCCATTTTCCGCCGGCAAGCGGCCCGGAAACCGGAAACGTCAGCAGCTTGAAAAGTCCCATCGGCCATCCGACCCGTCATCCAGGCATTGAGAGCACACAGCCTTTGCCGGGCGCTGAACAACGACAGAATCTTGCAAATCCCATACCCCGCCCATGGCGCATCGACCCGCCCCGGTGGCACCCTGTTTGCCCATTAGCCCCGCAACTCTGCACGCGGCCTGTTCAGGTCAAACTGGCTCTCCGCCCACGCAGCTTCGCAATCGCACCAGCAGGAGTGAAGGATGGTCGCCATGAACAGCTCCCATCGAAATGGACGCGCCAAGCGGCGCAGTGAAGAGGAAAGCGATGACCTGGGCCAGACCCTCACGCGCATCAAACATGGCGCCACCGACCTCGTCAAACAAACCCGACAGGGAACCCGCTCCGCCGCCGCCGAACTGAAACGCACCGCCGGCGAAGCCAGCGACGCCGTCCTCTCCACCATCAAGGAAGAGGCCGACAAGTTCTACGAAAAACAGAAAAGCACCGCCGTCGCCAAGGTCGACAGGATGCGCAAACTTGGCAAACAGGCCGCCCATGCCCTGCACGCGATTCGCGCCGACAACCTCGCCGACACCGTCGAGTCCGCTGTCAAACAAGTGCAAGGCGCCACCAGCTATATCGAGGAGCATACCTTGACTGAAATGATCGAAGACACCAGCCGGGTCGTCCGCCGCAACCCCGCGCTCGCCGTGGGGCTCTCCTTCGTCGCCGGCTTTGCCCTGGCCCGCTTCCTTAAGGCCGATGACGCCCGCGAAGAGCACGAAGAGGAATCCGACGACGATGCCTCTGACGCCCAGGCCTCAGCCTCTGACGACGATGATGACGAAGACCAGCAGGAACGCGACGACGACGATGACCAGGAGCAGGACGACGAGTAAATCGGCCTGCAACGTCCCGTCCGCCAACACCCGCACTCCAACTCCCAACCGGAGGACCATCGATGGCATCCACGAAGAGCAACAGCAAGGGTTCCGCCCACAAGGCCCAGCCGCACGCCAAAGAATCCAAATCCAAAAACGCGTCCGCAGCCAAGGGCCGCGACAAGGCCCACGCCGGCAAAACCGCCGCCTCCCAGGCCAGGTCGCGCTCCCAGCCCGGCCACAAGCCCGGCCAAAAAGGCAAAGCCGACGCCAAGTCCCACAGCGGCAACAAGCCCGCCGCCAGCCGCGCCCGCGGCTCCCAGGAAAAAAAACCCTCCCAATCCAACGCCAAGGCCCGCGGCCGTGAAGGCGGCCAGGCCCGCAACGGCGCCGATGCCGGCAACGAAAGCAAGGTCTCCAAGGCCCTTCAATCCGCCAAGGACCATCCGCTGGCGACCGCCGCCATGGGCGCAGGCGTCGGCCTGATGCTTATCCAGGGCGTCCGCAAAGCCATCAGCGCCGTCTCCAACGGCGCCTCCGCCGACAACGGCGATTCCGGCGATCAGTCCGGCGCCCAAGGCTCCGCTGACGTTGCCGAGCAGGATCGCACCGACGAAGAAGAGGACGACGGCTCAGGCGCCCAGGCTTCCGCCGATGACGACGACGAGCAGGAGCAGTCCGACGACGACGATGAGGACGACCACCGCGCCCGCGGCGACGCCTCCGACGAATCAGATCCCAGCGAAGAAAACGCCGACGAAGACGAAAATGATTCGGATTCCGGCGGCATCGTGCGGCACTCTGTCGCAGCCGTCGGACGCTTTGGACGCCAGGGCGTTTCCCGCGTCGCTTCCGGGCTGTCCACCGGCGCCACCGCCGTCGGCGGCCTCGCACGCAAAGGCTACCAGCGCGGCAAGGACACCAGCGCCCAGGCCTGGCAGAGCTACCCGCTCGTCATCTGCGCCCTGGCCATCGCCCTCGGCGCCGCCGCCGGCGCCCTCCTGCCCGCCAGCGACATGGAAGACAAGCTCATGGGCAAGACCGCCAACCGCATCGGCGGCCGCCTCAAAAAAGCCGGGAAAAAGCTGCTCAAACAAGGCAAACAGCTCGCCGGTAAAACCCTCAGCGAAGTGGTCGACGTGACCTCCCGCGAAATCGAACGCGAAGGCCTCAGCCCGCAACGCATCGGTCGTAAAATCAAACGCGTCGCCAGCGAAGTCCGCAGCGCCGTCACCGACACGCTCGAAGGCTGACCGCCATCGGCGCCCAAGGAAGGACGGCTGCATGTTTCCACTCGCCGGTAAATCGTTCCCCGAGGATGCGGATGAACTCGCCGAGTCCATTCGCACCGCCCTTGAGGAGTTCCTCACCTTCCCCAAGGGCAGCTCCGGGGTGACGGTCGATGCCCCCAAGTACCCCGCCGTGAAGCAGCTCACCGTCGATCTCGACGATGCCCGCGCGCAGGGCGACGATCTGCCGCCCAAGCCCGTCCCCAAGGGCAAGCGCGAGCCGGGCATCAAGGTCGGCCAGCTCGAAATCTCCGGCCACCCGATCCGCTATGAAAAGAGCAAGGTCGATCTCTCGGTCAAAGCCAAAAACGTCGCCTTCGATTTTGCCAGGGACAAAAAGGGCAAGCCCCTGCTGGTGCTCTCCGAGGCCGGCGAAGGCCAGGTCGCCGTCAAGGTCGCCAAGGCCGATATGCAGGCCCTCGCCCAGGCGGCTGCCACGCTCGCCGCGAAAGAGCACGGCGTCACCATCCAGGAAGTCGAGTTGACGCTCGAATCCCGCGGCCCCCGCGCGGTCGCCGCCGATGCCCGCGTCAAAGCCAAAAAGATGCTCGTCAGCGGCGTGCTGCACATCAAGGGCCGCCTCGATATCGACGAGGAACTCAACGCCACCATCTCAGAACTCGACTGCCAGGGCGAGGGCATCGTCGGCACCATGGCCGCCGCCGTCATCCAGCCCAAGCTCGCCGCCGTCAACGGCAAAAAAATCGCACTCGTGGCCTTCTCCTTCGGCGATGTCACGCTGCGCGATCTCAAGATCGACGTGAAAAGCGGCCTCAACGTCACCGCCCGCTTCGGCTGATCCCCCCACGCACGCACCCTCGACTTCTCACAATCGTAAATCCACAAACGAATAGGGCGGCAGCGGACCGACGCAATCAAACGTCATCCGCGCCCCCACTTCCTTGTGGATCGCCTCCAGCACCCGGTCGAACGATTTCAACTGCGCCGCCGCCACCAGCAGCGACGCGTTGAGCACCATCAGCTCGCTCTGGACCTTCCCCAGCCGCACCTCCTGCACCACCGGCGCAAGCGTGTCCAGCAGCCACTGCCCATCCTGCTCCTGGCACGCTTGGATCGCCGCTGCGATCCGCCGCCCCGCCTCGATCCGGCCCTGGTACCCCGCCCGTCCGCCGGAGCCCGCCGTCGATTGCGGGTGGCGCTCCGCGATCTCCCGCAAAATCGCTTCTTCCACGTACGTCGCCTTGAGCGTGATCTCGACCGTCCCCTCCAGCCGCTTCAGGTATGCCGCCAGCCGTTCCGCCTGCGGTTCCAGCAGCCGCGCCACCACCGCTTCATCGCTCTCGACCACGAATCCGAACCGCACCGGCAGCACCGTCCGCTGCTCGCACAACCGGTTCAGAACCGCCGAATGCGCCTTCATGTCGCGCCGCAGCGAACGCACCCCCTGCCCCGACAATTCCTCCCGCGTCACCGTGCTCACCAGCGCCCCGACCTTCCCATGGCGCACCACCCGCACCTCGCGCGGCGGCTCCCCCACGCCGACACCGAGGGAGGTCCGCTCCCTCGGCGTCGTTTGCACAATGCCATAGACATAAGTCAGCAAATTCGCCGGCGCAGGAACCGGCTCGCGCGGTTCAGCCCGTTCCCGCGGCGCTGCGGCCGCGCGCCGATTGTTCGCTTTCCGCGACCCGCCGCCCGCCCCTTTCATCGACGGTTACCCGTCGGCTTCTGGTGCGGCCGGGCGCCTTCGCGCCCCTGCGGACGCGCTTGCGGGTGGGCGTGCTCCTCTTCCTTCTGATCTTCGTCATCCTCGTCGCCGCCGATCAGCCGGCCGACCACGTTGCGCACGCCGCGGGTCAGGGTGCCCGCCAGTCCGCCATGTTCTTTCGCATGATCGCCGCCCATGTGCCCTTCGACCGCCTCCTCCACCTTCTCCGCCCCTTTCGCCAGCGCATGGGTCTTCATCCCGTTGCTGACCATGTCCGGCAAACGCTTCGAGCCGGAGCGATCGTAAACGCCCAGACGCTCCACGCCCTCGGCATAGCGGAGGTACGTATCAACGCTGGCGATCACCACGCGCAGATCCACCGTCAGCAGCTCAATACCCACCAGCGACACCCGCACAAACGCATCGATGACGATGCCTTTGTCGAGGATCAAATCCAGCACGTCGTAAAGGCCCGCGGAGTTGGGAGCGCGGCGAATCTGCGAGTCCCGCCGCGTGGAGGTCATGTCCCGCGTAAGCACCGGATCCCTCCGCATAAGTGGATCCGCCGCAAGCTCATCCGCTACTGAATTCCCAGGTCCATAAGTGGCAACCATGCGATTACCTCCTGTAAAACGCCCCCTGTAAAACACCCTCTGCACCATGCAAAAAGCATGCTGCAAAGGCCCACTCGCCCCTCTCAATTCCCAGCGCCGCCCGCCCACGCAAATGCCTCGCATTTGCGATGCGATCCGCCGCCCCTGCCACCGGCGCCATCTGTACAACCCTCAACGCCAGAGTAAAATGGGCGCAGCAGGGACGGCCTCAATCTGTCCCGCGGCGCATCGGTCGATCGCCTGCTCGACAGCAGTGCTGCCGTCACTGTCATCTCGCGCTCCCGTCCACCTTGGCTCTTTCACCTTCGCCATGCCCCAGCGCCGCCGCGCGTCCTGTCCGCCCGTGAACCTCGGAGCCTGATTGCTTGAGCACCATGGCTGACCCCATCCCGGATCTGCTCAAGGTCGTGATGCAGCACACCTCCACCGGCATGGCCATCGTGGAGGGAAAGAC
Source organism: Planctomycetota bacterium (assembly GCA_048498455.1). Taxonomy (GTDB): domain Bacteria; phylum Planctomycetota; class Phycisphaerae; order WQYP01; family WQYP01; genus CALCHA01. Next base: position 5,036 of record JBEHXY010000053.1, read on the forward strand.
CCTTTGCTTCCGCTGGTCCAACACCGCTTACCACCAGTTCCTCGACGAACCCTTCCGCACCCGCGGCGTCGCCGGCCTCCCCTTTGCCGAGGTCTTCCCCGAGCGCCACACCCCTAGTCTCCCCGCGCTGCTCCGCCAGGTCATCGCCGACCGCACCAGCCTCACGCTGCCCGAATATGAGTACCCCGGTTTCGCCCGCGGCCTCACCTACTGGCACATCCAGCTCTCCGCCATCGCCCCCGAACCTCCCGCCGCCAATGCCGGAACGCCCGACGTGCTGATCCACATGTACGAGGTCACCGCGGCCGTCGCCGCCCGCAAACACGCCGAGCGCCTCGCCGAGGAACTCCGCGCCGCCAACGAACGCTGGGAGCTGGCCGTCCGCGGAACCGAGGACGGCATCTGGGATTGGGACATCGCCAACGACCACGTCTACTGGTCCCCGCGCTCCAAGGAGATGCTCGGCTACCGCGATGACGAACTCACCCTCACCCGCGACACCGTCCGTGACCTGATCCACCCCGACGATCGCGCGCCCGCATGGGCCACCGTGCAGCAGCAGCTCGACGCCGGCAGCCGCCATTACCGGGGTGAATACCGCCTGCGCCACCGTGACGGCGATTACCGCTGGGTCCTCGCCCGCGGCCTGGTCGTGCGCGACGCCTCGGGCGCCGCCCTCCGCATCGTCGGCTCCCACGTCGACGTCACCGAGCGCCGCCGCGGCGAAGAGGCCCTCCGCAAAAGCCGCGAACAGCTTTTGGGCATCATCAACAACTCCCCCGCCATGATCTTCGTCAAGGATCTCCAGGGCCGTTACCTGCTGGTCAATGAGCCCTTCAACCGCGGCGCCGGCGTGCAGGATGCCACCGGCCTCGCCGACAGCGACCTCTTCGACCCCCCCACCACGGCCCGCCTCGGCGCCGATGACCGCCAGGTGATCGCCAGCCGCACCGCCCGCACCTTCGAGGAAACCATCGAGTACCAGGGCCGCACCATGCACTTCCTGACCACCAAGTTCCCGCTGGCGGGCGGTGATGGCGTGCCTTACGCGCTCTGCGGCATCGCCACCGAGGTCACCCTCATCAAGGAGGCCCAGGCGCGCCTACGCGAATCCGAGGAATACCACCGCACCGCGCTGCACCAGCTCCGCGTCAGCCAGTCGCGCTTGCGCCTCTTCGCCGAATCCGGCGTCATGGGCATCCTCTACGCCGATCCGCACGGCGGCATCTCCTACGCCAACGACGAATACCTGCGCATCGTCGGCCAGCCGCGCCAGGCCATCGCCGACGGCACCCTCCGCTGGGACAGGATCACGCCCCCCGAATGGCACGCCCGCGACCAGCAGGCCCTCGCCGAAGCCGCCCAAACAGGCGTCTGCGCCCCTTATGAAAAAGAGTACCTCCGCCCCGACGGCACCCGCGTGCCGGTGCTCCTGGGCTTCGTGCTCGGCGGCGAAGAGCTGCAGGAAGCCACCGCCTTCGTCCTCGACCTCACCGAGCAGAAGCGCACCCACGCCGCCCTCCGCGACAGCGAGCAGCGCCTCCAGCTCGCCCTCGACGCCGGCCAGATGGGCACCTGGGAATGGACCATCGCCGAGGGCAAGGTCGCCTGGTCGCCCACCCTGGAAAAAATCCACGGCCGCCTGCCCGGATCTTTCAAGGGCACGTTCGAAGATGTGCTTACCGACGTTCATCCCGACGACCGAAACATGCTTGTCCAGGCCATTCAAAGCGCCCTGGCCAACCGCACCAATCACCATGTCGTCTACCGCATCACCACGCACCAGGGCGAGGAGCGCTGGGTTGAAGCGCACGGGGCGCTCCTCGTCGATGCCGCCGGGGCCCCGCAGCGGATGGTCGGGGTGTGCGCGGACATCACCGAGCGGCGGGCGATCGAGGACCGGCTGCGCTCCAGCGAAGGGCGGCTGCAGGTGGCGCTGGACACGGCGGACCTGGCGCTCTGGGAGGTCGACCTGGCGACCGGCGCGGTCAACGAATCGGACCGCATGATCGCCCTCTTTGGATTGCCCGCAGGCACGCGGCATCAGACCCTCAACGACTGGGGACGTTATGTTCATCCCGACGACCAGGCGCGGCTGGCGGCGGCCTACGAAAAGGCGCTCAGCGGGCAGGGCGATTACGTCGCGGAGCACCGGCTGCTGGCCGCCGACGGGAAGATCCGCTGGGTCTCCTCGCGCGGCCGGGTGGTCGAAGGCGCCGACGGCGTGCCGCACATGATCGGCGTGAGCGCCGACGTGACGGCGCAGAAGCTGGCGCAGGAAGACCTGGAGCGTGCGAAGGAGGCGGCCGAAGCGGCCAACAGCGCCAAGGACCGCTTCCTTGCGGTGCTGTCGCACGAATTGCGCACGCCGCTGACGCCGGTGGTGATGACCATCGCGGCGTTGGACATGGACGAGAACGTGCCGCCCGCCGCCAAGCAGGACCTGGCGCTGATCCGCCGCAACATCGAGCTGGAAACGCAACTGATCGACGACCTGCTGGACGTGACGCGGATCGCCAATGGCAAGCTGCGGCTGAATCCGCGTCCGGTGCGGCTGCACGATCTGCTGCAGCACGTCTGCACGATCTGCGACGCGGACGCCCGCAGCAAGCACATCGCCCTGGACTGCGATCTCTCCGCCCCCGCGGACAACGCCAGCGCCGATCCGGCGCGGCTGGAGCAGGTGTTCTGGAACCTGGTGAAGAACGCCATCAAGTTCACGCCCGAGGGCGGGCGCGTGGAGGTGGCGACCCGCGGGGCGGCGGAAGGCGCCCTCGAGGTGATCGTACGCGACACCGGCGTGGGCATCGCGCCGGAGGTGAAGGAACGGATCTTCAACGCCTTTGAGCAGGGGGAGCAGACGGTGACGCGGACCTTCGGCGGGCTGGGGCTGGGGCTGGCGATTTCGCGGGCCATCGTCGATCTCCATGGGGGCAGGATCTGGGCCGAGAGCCGCGGCCGGGGGCAGGGGGCGTCGTTCCACGTGGTGCTGCCGCTGGAGGCGGCGTCGGCGCAGGAGCGGCAGCCGCCGGCGCAGGCGTCGAGGGCGGTAGGCGTGCGCGATCCTGCGGAAGGGCCGCTGCGGGTGCTGCTGGTGGATGACCACGCGGACACGGTGCGGGTGATGGAGCGGCTGCTGCGGGCGCTGGGGATGCAGATCCGCACGGCGGGCAGCGTGCAGAGCGCGGTGGCGCTGCTGCAGGGGGGCGAGGTGGACCTGCTGATCTCGGACATCGGCCTGCCGGACGGAACGGGGCACGACCTGATCCTGCAGGCGCACCGGGTGCTGCCGGGGTTGCCGGCGATCGCGCTGAGCGGGTTCGGCATGGATACGGACCTGCGGCGGAGCCTGGAGGCGGGGTTCTTCACGCACCTGACCAAGCCGATCTCTCCGGAGCGGCTGCAGGCGGCGATCGCGGCGGCGCTGGCGGGGAAAGGGGCGGGGTAAGCGGTGCAAGCCGGGGGGCAGGGGTGCGTTAAGCGAAGGGTCAACCATTTCTTCCAAGGGGTTCGCATGAAAGTTTCGCACGGGTCGGCGGTGGCGGCATCGATGGGCATTCTGGCGGCGGCACTCTGCATGGGCGCCGCGCCGACGCCGGCCACGCAGCCGTCGACCAAGCCGGCGAGCCCGGTGGCGGCGGGAGAGAAGCCGGTGAAGCTGGCGGGGGACTTTGCGTTCACGGAGGGGTCGACGTGCGACAAGGAGGGGAATGTTTTCTTCATCGACCAGCCGAACGACCGGATCATGGAGTGGAGCGTCGATGGGAAGCTGTCGACGTTTCTGCATCCCAGCGGGTATTCGAACGGGATGTCGTTTGATGACAAGGGGAACCTGATTTCGTGTGCGGATGAACACAACCAGTTGTGGTCGATCGCGCCGGACAAGACGGTGACGGTGCTGGTGAAGGATTTCAACGGGAAGCTGCTGAACGGGCCGAACGATGTGTGGATTCGGCCGGACGGGGGGATGTATTTGACGGATCCGTTGTATCCGCGGACGTGGTGGAAGGATCGGACGGCGCAGTCGCAGCAGCCGGGGCGGTATGTGTACTTCCTGTCGCCGGACCACAAGACGTTGACGCCGGTGGTGACGGACTTCACGCAGCCCAACGGGATCATCGGGACGCCGGACGGGAAGACGCTGTATGTGTCGGACATCAACGGGCGCAAGACGTGGCAGTACACGATCAAGGAAGATGGGACGCTGGCGGACAAGAAGCCCTTCATCAACGCCGGGTCGGATGGGATGACGATCGATTCGGACGGCAACGTGTACACGACGGGGCGGACGCTGGGGATCTGGAGCAAGGAGGGGGTGCAGATCGACAGCATCCAGTTGCCGAAGAGTTCGGCGAACGTGTGTTTTGGGGGGAAGGATGGGCATATGCTGTTTATTTGTGCGGGGGATTCTGTGTATTCGCTGAAGATGACGACGCACGGGGTGGGGCCGCAGTGAGGGCAAAAAGGGCCGGATAAGCGGCGATAAGCGCGGGTAAGGTGCGATAAGCGGCGGTATGCGCGGGTTAAAAAGTTCATGCGGGGGACTCCTGCGCGCGGGTTGCGGCGATGCCGTGGGCGGCGGCCCACTGGTTGAGATCCTGGCGGCCGAGGGCGGCGGCCATGAGGGGGGCGAAGAGGTCGGGGGTGCAGGCGAAGGAGGGGACGCCGAGGGCGGAGAAGGCGGCGGCGTTGCGGTGGTCGTAGGAGGGGGCGCCGTCGTCGTTGAGGGCGAGGAGGGCGATCATGTTGACGCCGGAGGCGACGAGGGAGGCCGTTTGTTTGAGCATGCCGTCGTGGTTGCCGCCCTCGTAAAGGTCGGAGATGAGGATCAGGATGGTGTCGGCGGGCTGGCGGATGAGGGATTGGCAGTAGGAGAGGGCCTTGTGGATGTCGGTGCCGCCGCCGAGCTGGGTGCCGAAGAGGACGTCGACGGGGTCCTTGAGGTCGTCGGTGAGGTCGACGACGGCGGTGTCGAAGAGGACGAGGGAGGTTTTGAGGGCGGGGAGGGAGGCGAGTACGGCGGCGAAGATGGAGGCGTAGACGACGGAGGTGGCCATGGAGCCGGACTGGTCGACGCAGAGGAGGATGTCTTTGAGTTGGGATTTTTTGCGTCCGTAGCCGATGCGGGTTTCGGGGATGATGGTGTGGTAGTCGGGCTGGAAGTGGCGGAGGTTGGCCTTAATGGTGCGGTTCCAGTCGATTTCGTTGTGTTTGGGGCGGCGGTTTTTGAGGGCGCGGTTGAGGGCGCCGGAGACGGCCTGGCGCATGGGTTCTGCGAGGCGGCGTTCGAGGTCGTCGCAGACTTTGCGGACGACGAGGCGGGCGGTGTCTTTTGTTTGGGCGGGGATGACGGAGCCGAGGGAGAGGAGGTTGGCGACGAGGTGGACGTCGGGTTCGACGGCTTCGAGCATTTCGGGTTCGAGGAGCATGCGTTTGAGGTCGAGGCGTTCGAGGGCGTCGTTCTGGAGGAGTCGGACGACGGAGGAGGGGAAGTAGTTGCGGATGTCGCCGAGCCAGCGGGCGACGTTGGGGGAGGAGGAGCCGAGGCCGCCGGTGCGCTGGGCGTCGTAGAGGGCGGAGAGGGCTTTGTCGATGCGGGCGTCATCGGGGGAGAGGGGTGTGCGGAGGGCGTCGGCCTGGTCGGAGCCGAGGATGAGGCGCCAGCGGCGGAGGCGGTCAGGGGTCATTGGGGGACTCCTTTCAGGGTGGAGGGTCGGTGGGTTTTTGACGCGGAGGATGGGAGGGCGCGGAGGGGTTTTGCTCGGTGTTTATCATGGGTTTGGGGAAAAAGCGGTGATTTTCTTCGGTGTTTATCATTGGGATTTGAATATTCGCCGGTGTTTATCATGGTTTTGGTAAAAACAGAGACACCTGTTGGGAGGCGGGGGAGACGGGAATGATCCGCGGATGCACACGGATGGACACGGATTGGGTGGGTCATGGGCGCGCGCTCCTTCTGCTTTCTATAGAGGGATGGTGCGCCCAGTTTGTGCGCGCGCAATGGGGGGTGGAGTGGGGGTAACGGATTGGGGGGGAAGGGGTTGGGGGATTTATTTTGGGGGGACTTCAAACCTTTCTGGTGCCAAGTTGTGCGCGCTTGGATCGGTTGATGGCGAAACGGGGGACGGGTGTGGTGCTTTTGAGGGGGCATGGTGGTTGGGACGAGTCTCGTAAAGGCAAGCCGTGGTGAGGGTCGATTTCGAGAATGGGTGGGTGTGGGGTGGGCGCGCGCTGGCGAATCGGGGTTGGCGGGGATGGGGGTCATTGGGGGGTTCCGAGGAGTTGTTGGAGGATGGGGAGGAGTTTTTGGGTGCGGGTGGGGTGGAGGTCCTGGTCGGCGGGGGTGGCGGCGGTGGTTGCGGTGGTGGGGGATTTTCTGGTGGTGAGTTGGCGGCCGATCTGGTGGCGTTCGGGGGCGGGGAATTGGGAGAAGCTGCGGCGGAGGAGGGGGAGGATGGCGGTGAACTGGTCGTCGGGGAGGGCGGTGATCCAGGTGTCGAGGAGGGTGAGGAGGGTTGGGTCGTGGAGGAGGATGAGGCCGGAGCCTTTGAGGAAGCCTTCGATCCAGTGGGCGGCGTGGGCGGGTTCTGCGGCGCGGGAGAGGGCGAGGGAGAGGTGGGTGGCGGCATCGTCGGGGGAGAAGTGGCGGGCGTCGAGGAGGAGGCGGGTGGTGCGGCCGGCGAGGAGGCCGTGGAGGGTGGATTGGGTGGAGAGTTTTGCGAGGGTGGAGAGCCATTCGGTGTAGGGGGACGTAGCGTCTGGGTGGGAGGGGGGTAATTGGTAATTGGTAATTGGTAATTGGGGTTGCGCGGGGGAGGGGGTTGGGGGGTAGAGGAGTTGGATGGCAATGTGGGTGGCGGAGAGGGATTTTTCGAAAGCTTGGGCGGCTTCGTCGTTGAGGGAGGCGGTGGCGAGGGGGAGGCCGGCGGTGATGCGGACGAGGAGGGCGGCGATGACTTTGGAGAGGAGGGAGGTGTCGGTTTTGCGGACGTTGCCGTAGCGGACGACGTTGGCGAGGGGCGGGAGGGCGTCCATCATGTGGAGGAGGTCTGCGGCGATGGCGGCGAGGGTGTCGATGCGTTGGAGGAGGAAGGTGACGGCTTCGGGGAGGTTGGCCTGGAGGGCGTCGTCGAGGAGGGAGGTGACCTTGGGGAGTTCGGCGGAGGTGGCGGCGGAGCGGCGGGCGGCGGCGGAGGCGGCGTCGTAGACGGAGTTGCCGAGGGTGGAGGCTTCGATGAGTTTGACGGCGAATTCGGGTTCCCACTGGGTTTGCCAGAGTTCTTTGAAGGTGCCGCGACGGGTGTTGGGTGACGGGTGTCGGGTGTCGGAGGATTTGAGTTCTCCCCAGGGGATGCCGAGGAGGTTGAGGCGGTGGAGGAGGTGGGAGCGTTCGAGGTCGTTTTGTTTGCGGAGGTCGAGCTCGAGGGTTTTCTGGGCGGGGTCTGGGGGGAGGCGGAGGCGTTTTTGCTGGCGTTGGAGGTCGAGTTGGAGGGGGGCGATGGCGGCGTCGTTGGGGACGGAGCCGAGGCGGTCGGAGACGATGAGTTTGCGGTGGATGAGGGCGAGGGGGGCGGAATCGCCGAAGAGGAGGACGGTGCGGGTGGCTTCGGTGAGTTCGTCGAGGGTGGGCGCCGGGCGGTTGCGGAGTGCGGCGAGGGAATCGGCGAGGCGGACGGCTTCGATGATGTGGGCGGAGGAGGCGTCGAGGTCTTCGGAGCGGAGGAGCGTGGCGACCTTGGTGAGCCAGGAGACGCTGAGTAATTGGTAATTGGTAATTGGGACGTTGAGGCCGGGTTGACGGGAGGAGCGGCGGGGCGTTGGGGCGCGGCCCGTGTGCGCTCCCTGACGGTCGCGGTACTGGACGTGGGGGCTGGCGCTCCGGTGGGCGGGGCGGAGTGGTGGAAGAGGTGGTGGTAGTAGCCGGGGGAGGTGATGCCGGCGCCGTAGCCGGAGGCGGCGGAGAGGCGGGAGTAGGTCCAGGGGACCCAGGCGGCGGCGGTTTTTTGTTTAGGGAGATTGGCGAGGAGGTCTTTGTCGGATTTTTCGGGGGGCCAGGCGGATTGGAGGAGGACGGGGGCGTGCCAGGCGCCGCAGACGATGGCGATTTTCTGGTGGCCTTCTTTCATGGCGGCGCGGATGGTTTTTCGCATGAAGGCCTCGCGGTGGGCTTCGAAGGGGTCTGGGCGCGGGGGGAGGGAGGTGCGGAGGGCGGACATGGCTTCGAGGATGGCGGGGAAGAGGTCTTCGGGGGAGGAGGCGGCGCGGGATTCGATGAGGTGGTCCCACCAGGATTCGGCGTCGGCGTAGCCGGCGATGGAGGCGAGGTGGGAGAGGGGATCGATGTATTGAGTTTCGAGAGGCGAGTTTCGAGTTTCAAGTGGGGCTGGTTCGTCGATGGGGGGTTCGGGCGCGGGGGGAGGAGTGCCTTCGACTTTGGTGTCGGGGTGGCGCTCCGTGACGGCCGGGGCGCTGTTGGGGTCTTCGGGGGCGGGTTCGGGGGGTTTTTGCATGGGGAAGCGGTGGGTGAGGGGGAGGTCCATGAAGCGGGCGGGGATTTTGTTTTTGGCGGCGTGCTGGAGGGCTTGCCATTCGGGGGAGAATTCGGCGAAGGGGTAGAAGGCGGCGTCGTCGGGGGCGTCGGGGGAGTAGATGAGGAGGGCGACGGGGGGTTTGAGGGCGTGGAGGAGGTGAGGGGTGAGGGAGGCGTCGGCTTCGGGGGGTCCTTCGATGAGGAGGAGTTTGGGTTGGAGTTGATCGAGGGCTTGCTGGAGGGAGCGGGCGCAGCCGGGGCCGTGGTGGCGGATGCCGAAGATGTGGAGGGTTGGCGGATGGGAGGGTGAGGTCATGGCAGAACGGTCCCTTGGACGGGGGCACCAAGGCACGGAGGCACCAAGGCACCAAGACGGACGACGGGGGGATGGGGTCGAGTCACCGGGCGAATCGTTTGATTCCTTCTTTGATGGTGGAGACGTTGAAGTTGATCAGATAACCGAGGCGCTTGTTGGCGAGTTTGAGGTAGGTGACGAGTTGGGAGCCGTGGGTGGCGTGATAGCCTTCAGCGCATTTGAGCTCGATGATGACGGCATTGTTGACAAGGAGATCGATACGGTAGGCGGCGACGAATTTGATGCCGTCGTATTCGACGTCCACAGGGACTTCACGTTGGACGTGAAAGCCGCGTTTTTCCAGTTCGTGGGCGAGGCATACCTGATAGACGTGTTCGAGGAGTCCGGGGCCGAAGGTGGTGTGGACTTTGAAGGCGGCATCGACAATTTGACGGCCGATGTCGTCGAGGAATTCGGGGATAGGTATCTCCATGTTTTCCTCGGTCTTGGTGCCTTGGTGACTTTGTGCCTTGGTGTT
>JBEHXY010000054.1:0-14380 GCA_048498455.1 Planctomycetota bacterium
CTCCGTCGGGCGAGCCAGCCGTCGACGGAGAGGAACCCCGGTCCCGCGAAGGCGATGGCCAGCAAGCCGGCGATGTACAGGAGGTTGATTTCGTAGCCGGGGGGACCAAAGACCGGGCCGTCGGGGGTCAGGCCGATGGTGTTGATGGAGCTGAAGCCGTAGCGGAAATGCACGGTGAACAGGGCCACGAGCATGGAGATGATGAGGGGAATGGTGGCGATGGCGGCGAAGGCACCGACGATGAGGGCGAGGCCGCCGATGATTTCGAGGCCGGTGACAATCCAGGCGGTGGTTGCCGGGAGCGGGGTTCCGATGTGTTGCAGGAGCCTGGCGAAGCTGGCGGGGCCGCGGTTCCATTTGGCGAGGCCGTGCATGAGGAAGCCGAGGCCCATCACCAGGCGCAGAGGGAGGAGCGTCCATGATGGGAGGGGCGAGGGATTTGATGGCATATGCAAGGTCCTTCGTGAAACAAAACGGCGCGGCCTGGTAGAAATGGGATGCGCTGGGGTGGGATGCGGTTACAGATTTTTTCGCCAACGTGTGACAGTCCGGCGGCATCAAAAGGTTATTCGAGGGTTTGTGTGCGCACTTGGCTGCGCTGGAGGACCGTGTGCCGCAGGAACCTGTGCCGATGGTTATGGGAATTCTGGAGACCGCCCTTTCGGTGAAGGACGTTGCGGGGTCGGCGGCGTTTTACCGGGGGCTGTTCAACGCTTCGGTTCTGTTGGATTCGGATCGGCTTGTCGCGCTCAACATTGCGGATCGAAACGTGCTGCTGCTCTTTGAAGCGGGGGCAACGGAGCGGGCGGTCGTCACGCCGGGAGGCCTCATTCCCGGGCACCGCGGAGAGGGAAGCGGCCACGTGGCGTTTTCGATTGGGGGCGATGACTTCGGGCCGTGGGTTCAGCGACTGGAGGCGGAAGGGATTCCTATCGAGAGCAGGGTGCAGTGGAACGGCGGCGCGAGAAGCCTTTATTTTCGGGATCCGGACGGGCACCTGATCGAGCTGATCACGCCGGGGTTCTGGAGCATCTACTGAAGGAAGGCGCGACCAGGGCGTTCCGCGACGCAGGGAAGATGGGAACAATGGGCATTCGGGAGCACGCGAACCTGGTGGATGTGACGTTCACGACGATGCGGGATTCTCGGCTGGCTGCGGACGTTGGGCAGTTGATGGCGGCGTTTTACCGCGAGGAGAGCCCGGCTTCTTCATTCGATCGCGCGTTGTTCTCGCAGACCATTGGCTTTTATCTTGCGAATCCGCAGCGTGGGTGCGTCGTCCTTTTCATGGACGGGGGGCTGCTGGTTGGGTACGCGCTGGTCACGGCCATCTGGAGCAACGAGTTCGGCGGGATGCTGCTGTTCGTCGATGAGCTCTTCGTGGTCCCGGCGGCGAGAAAACGGGGAATTGCGCGAGCCTTCTTCGACTACCTGAAGGCCCGTCCTCTGTTTGATCCAGTGGCGTTGGGATTGGGCGTGCGTCCCGCAAACGGTGGCGCGCGGCGACTGTACGAATCCGTCGGCTTCGCGGCCGTCGAGAACATCACGTATGTGCTGCGACTTCCGGCGCAGCCGCCTGCCGAAATCAGACGGGGCTTGGAGTCTTGGTGAGGATTTGTTGGAGAGCGCGGGTGGCCGTGGCGAGGTCGCCGTTGGCCATGGGGTTTTTGGTGATGACACGGTGCGCGCAGACGGGGACGACCATGTTTTTGATGTCGTCGGGGGTGACGTAGTCGCGGCCTTCGACGAGCGCGAGGGCCTGCGAGGCCTGCATGAGGGCGAGGGAGCCGCGGGGGGAGATGCCGATGTGGAGGAGTTCGTCGGTGCGGGTCGCTTCGACGAGGTCCATGAGGTAATCGAGGAGGCCCGGGTCGAATTTGACCTGTGCGGCCTGTCCCTGGAGGGTTTTGACTTCGTCGGTGGAGAGGACGGGGTCGAGGTGGTCGAGGAGATAGCGGCCGGGCTGCTGGCGGAGGATTTCCTTTTCACGATCGCGCTCGGGGTAGCCGAGGGAGACGCGGAGCAGGAAGCGGTCGAGCTGATTTTCCGGGAGCAGGTAGGTGCCTTCGAATTCGAAGGGGTTCTGGGTGGCGATGACCATGAAGGGGGCGGGGAGGTGCATGGTGTTGCCGTCGACAGTGACGGAGAATTCGTTCATGGCTTCGAGGAGGGAGGACTGGGTGCGGGGGGTGGTGCGGTTGATTTCGTCGGCGAGGATGACGTTGGCGAAGATGGGACCGGGTTTGAAGTCGAAGGACTTGGTGTCCTGGTTGTAAACGGAGACGCCCAGGATGTCGGAGGGGAGCATGTCGGGGGTGAGCTGGATGCGGTTGAAGTTGCAGTTGATGGAGCGGGCGAGGGAGCGTGCGAGGACGGTTTTGCCGACGCCGGGGACGTCCTCGATCAGGACGTGTCCGCGTGCGACGAGGCCGACGAGGACCTCGGTGATGGCGGACTTGCGGCCGAAGAAGACGGATTCCATGTTGGCGCGGAGGCGGGCGAGGGGCTGCATACGGGGTGGGCTCCTGGGCAGGCCGTGGGGTGGAAGTATAGAGGGGTTGGGGGTCAGGGGCTAGGGGTTGGGGGGAAGCGGAAAGGGAAGTGAGAAGCTGGAAGCTGGAAGGAGGGGGTTTACTTGTTGGCGTACTGGATGCTTCGGACGCCGCGGTAGACGGTGAATTCGAACCAGAGGAGTCCGCCGATGTGGGCGCCGGCGAGGGAGAGGGCGAGGTAGACCTGGAAGGCGCGGATGGAGAGGTGGCTCATGAGGTAGGGGTTGTAGCGGTAGGCGACGAGGATCTGGGCGCCGCCGAGGAGGACCCAGGCGAGCATGAGCGGGGCGGCGAAGGCCGTGACCTTGGCGGAGGCGGCGAGGGGGACGGGGTGTCCTTTCATACGGGAGAAGGCGGCGACGCCGGCGGTTTCGATGCCGACCATCATGAGGGCGAGGAGCGACCAGATGATGCCCATGGTGAGCGAGCCCCAGAAGGTGCGCCAGGAGAGATCGAGGGCCCGGTCGTAGCGGGTGTCGGTGAGGTAATCGAGGACGTAGAAGCCGGGGACGATCCAGGCGGCGGCGAAGCCGATGGCGAGGAGGGAGCCGATGAGCCAGCGCTGGGCGTCCCGCTGTCCGGCGAGCGTGGGGGTGGTGAAGAAGAGGGCGCGCGGGGCGCGGAAGAGCTGGCGGAGCTGCATGGCGACGGCGGAGAAGCGGCCGAGGGAGGCGCGGCGTTCCCAGGGGGTGCCGGGGCGGATGTCCGGGGCGAGGGAATCGGCGACGGGACGGCCGCATTCGGAGCAGCGGCCGTCAGCGCGAGCCATGGTGAGGTTGTAGCCGCAGTTTTCGCAGAGGGGTTCTTTGGGCTGGGGGAAATCGGCGGGGCGGCGGTACTCGATGCGGACGGCGCGGACCAGGGCGATGAGGTTCCAGAGCACGAGGCCGCAGAAGCAGGCGAAGAGGAGGGAGAGGACATCTTCGGGTTGGACGGGGTAATGGCGGAAGAAGAAGTAGATGAAGCAGGTCGTGAAGGCGAGGCCCCAGAAGTGGACGGCGGAGGTGCCCAGGAGGACGGCGCGGGCGGCGTGGCGGGCGGCGGCCTTGTTGGCGCCGGGGCGTGCGGTAAAGGGCATCAGCATGAAGAAGAGGACCACGAGCAGGAGCCCGAGGCAGAGCAGGCTGCCGGCGACTGCCGCGAAACGGTCGGCATAACCGAGTTCGCGGAAGCCCTGGACATTGGCGTCCGCGATGGCGCCGGCGGCGGCGCTGAAGAAGGCGAAGAATTCCCCCACGGAGGCGAAGTGGAGGGTGACCTGGCTGTTCCACTCGGGATAGCCCGAGGGGCGGAGGCCCTGCCAGGCGGCGATGGCGGTGGCGAGAAACCAGAGCCAGAGGAGCCCGGTGGCGAGGTGAATGGCGGCGATGGCGGCAGCCTTGGGCAGGGAGACGCCAAGCCAGCGGCGGGCGGCGGTGCGCGGGGTGAAGTAGACGGAGAAGGAGGCCAACAGCGCGGTCAGGAAGGGGGTGGCGGGGGTGCGAGCGAGCGCGGGGGTCGCGGCGCGTGCCTCGGCGGGGAGGAGGGTGGTGGGAGCGGCGGACATAAACAGGGCCTCCGAAGGCGAGCGGCCCAAGGCGGGCGGCCCTGTATTGTATTACTGTGTTCCGGTGTATTTGTTCACAAGTTGCCGGATTGCGGGCTGGTCGGGTTTGATTTTGAGGGATTTGTCCCAGTAGCCGAGGGCTTCGCGGGCGGCTTCGATATCGGGGGGGGAGGCGGCGAGGGACTCGGTCATGCTCACGACGCCCAGGCCATTGAGGGCACCGACGTTCTGGGGATCCTGGCGGAGGGAATCCGCAAAAGCGGCGTGGGAGCGGACGTAATCTCTGAGCTTGTAATAAGCCAGGCCGAGGCGTTCGGAGACGCTGGCGGAGGGGGCGAGGTCACGGGCGGCCTCGAGGGTGTTGCGGGCCTGTTCGAACTGGCCGGCGAGGATGTAAAGCTGGCCGAGGTTGGCGTAGACCTCGGGCTGGCGGCTGTTGAGTTCGACCGATTTTTTGAGGGCGTTGATGGCGAGGTCGTTGTAGCCGGCGGTGTAGTAGAGGATGCCGAGATTGGCCTCGGCGGTGGCGTCGGCGCCGCCTTCGAGGGCGCGCTGGGCGTAGGGCAGGCCGCGCAGCGGCTGGCCCATCTGGGTGTAGACCATCGCGAGGTTCATGTTGGCGTCGCGGTCGAGGGGGCGGATTTCCACGGCCTTCTGGTAGGTGGCGACCGCGTCGGTGAAGCGTTTGAGGTACTGGTACATCAGGCCGAGCTGGTAGGTGGCGTTGAAATTGTGGGGCTCGAGGGTGACCACGCGGTGAAAATCGAGGGCGGCTTTTTCGTAGTCGCCGGTCTCCTTGTAGATGTCGCCGCGGGCTTCGAGGGCGAGGCTCAGGTTGGGGTTTTTGTCGAGGGCTTGGGAGAGGGAGGCCACCGCTTGATCGAGCTGGCCGCGTTCGGCTTCGAGCTGACCGCGGAGGTAGAGATCGACCGCGGCGGTGCGTCCGGGGTGGGCGGGGGCATTGGAGGTGAGCTGGCAGCCGGTGAGGAGGGGGAGGGACAGGGTCAGGGCGCAAAGGGCCAGAGAGTGGAAAGTAGCGCGGAGGGCAGCGGTGCGGCTGGGGGTCATGGGGGAGGCACTCCAGTGAGCGGGGGAGGGCGGTGACGGGGCCGATTATCGGTTCGGCGGAGGTGGCGGGGCAAGGGGCGAGGCGGCGGCGGCAAAAAAGAAATCCGCGGCTCGGGATGCGGGCCGCGGATCAGGGATTGCAATAGGACAGCGATCAGTTGGAGGGGACGGGGATTTTGCTGAGATAGGAGGGGTGATCGAGCAGGAGGAGGGTTTCGACGTCGGTGGGGATTTCCTTGAGGTTGGTGTCGGTGGTGCGGGCGATGCGGTTGAAGTTTTCGCCGCCGGTTTCTGCGAGGGTTGCGCAGCCGCCGCACGAGAGCGCGAAGGGGGCCATGATCGCCGCAAGAGCCATCACACGAAGAGAGACTTTCATAGGACCTCCGGGGAAATGAACCACGCCTGCCATGGAAGTGTATAGGTATCCGCTGGCCGTGGGGATGTCAATGGGGGACTTTGCGGGCCTGCCGCGGGATCAGGCGGTGAGTTCAGCGATATTTTTCTCGACCACGGCGAGTTCTTCCTCCTGGCGGGCGAGCTGGTCGCGCAGGCCCCGGACGACCTGTGCGGGGGCCTTGCCGACGAAGGCCTCGTTGCCGAGCTTGTTGCGGTTGCCGGTGATGTTTTTGACAAGGTCGTCGCGGGTTTTCTGGAGCTTTTTGAGTTCGACGGCCTTGTCGATGACGCCGCCGATGAAGATCTGAACATCGGGAAGGACGGCGGTGGCGGCGTCGGCGGGCTTCTGGGCGGCAGTGTGGTTTTCGGCGAGGGGGGCCGCGGTGAGGGCTTCGATGATGAGGCGCGACTTGTCGATGGTCGCCTGCGTGGCGGGGTCGCGCGGCTGGAGCACCACGGCCTTGCCTTTGGCGGCGGGATAGCGGTTCTGGATTTCACGGATGGCGGAGGTGACGGACTGGATGGTGGCGAGCTGCGCCTCGGCGGCGGGATCTCGGAAAGTGCTGAGTCCTGAGTGCTGAGTGCCGAGGGCGGTTTCGGCCGGCCAGGGCGCATTGATAAGGAGGGACTTGGGGTTGGGGAGTTTGCTCCAGAGTTCTTCCGTGATGAAGGGCATCATGGGGTGGAGGAGCTTGAGGGAGGTTTCGAGGCAGTGAAGGAGGATGGATTGGACGGCGGCATCGCCGGAGCGGATGCGGGCCTTGGAGATTTCCAGGTACCAGTCGCAGAGGTCGGTCCAGAAGAACGTTCGGAGGGCTTCGGCGAGGTCGGCGAAGTGGAAGGAGTTGATGGCGTTGGTGGCAGTGGCGAGGGTGGCGTTCAGGCGGGAGAGGATCCAGCGGTCTTCGAGCGTCTCGAGTTTCAAGTTTCGAGTTTCGAGAGCGGCGGTGTCTTCGCTGATGTTGGTGAGGATGAAGCGGGAGGCGTTCCAGATTTTGTTGGCGAAGTTGCGGCCGATGTCGAATTTGGGGCTGGTGTTGGTGCCGGTCTTGGGGTCCTTGGTGACGGGCATGCGGATGTCCTGGGTTTCGGTGGCGAGGGAGGCGAGGGTGAAGCGGAGGGCGTCGGCGCCGTGGGATCCAATGATGTCGACGGGGTCGACGCCGTTGCCCTTGGACTTGGACATGATTTTGCCTTCGCCGTCCTGGATGACGGGATGGACGTAGACGTTTTTGAACGGGACGTCGCCGTGGCAGTAGAGGCCGAACATGACCATGCGGGCGACCCACAGGGTGAGGATGTCGCGCGCGGTGGAGAGGACGGAGGTGGGGTAGAAGGTTTTGAGGAGCTGGTCTTCGGGCGCGGGGGAGGTGCCGGTGGCGGGCCAGCCCATGGTGGAGATGGGCCAGAGGGCGGAGGAGAACCAGGTGTCGAGGACGTCGGGATCGCGCTCAAAGCCGGCCGCTTCGAGTTCCTTTTCCCAATGGTCCTGACCCGAGCGAAGGCAGACATAGACGCGCTGGCCCCCGGTTTTGTCGTCGGTCCATGTTTTGACCGCGGCGTCGGCGGAGGCAGGGGAGATTTTGCCGGAGAGCAGGCCGCCTTCTTGGACGGGTTTGGACCACACGGGGATGCGGTGGCCCCACCAGAGTTGGCGGGAGATGCACCAGTCGCGCTTCTGGCCGAGCCAGTCGAGGTAGCCTTTGGCGTAGCGGTCGGGGGTGATTTTGACGCGGCCATCGGTGACGGCGTCCATCGCGGCCTGCGCGAGGCCGGGGGCGCGCTGGCCGTTGGCGAGGGTGATGCCGCTTTCGGGTTTCGAGCTTGCGGTTTCGAGTTTCGAGCTTTCGGCGATGTCGCCCATGCGCACGAACCATTGATCGGAGAGGTAGGGTTCGATGGGGGTTTTGCTGCGGTCGGAGTGGCCGACTTCGTGTTCGTGCACTTTGACTTCGGCGATCAGGCCGAGGGCTTCGAGATCGGCGAGCACTTGTTTGCGCGCGGCGGTGGCGAACTTGAGGCCGGTGTAGGAGTAGGGCGTCCCGTTGAAGGTGCCCGCGCCGTTTTCGTTGACCTTGCCATCGGGGGTCAGGAGGTTGATCGATTCGAGGTGGTGGCGTTGGCCGGTGGCGTAGTCGTTGGGATCGTGGGCGGGGGTGACTTTCACCACGCCGGTGCCAAACGACGGATCGACGAGCTGGCCGTCGGTGATGATGGGGATGCGGCGGCCGACGAGGGGGACGATCACGTGCTTGCCATGGAGATGCGTGTAGCGCGGATCGTCGGGATGGACGGCGACGGCGGTGTCGCCGAGCATGGTTTCGGGGCGGGTCGTTGCGACGATCAGGAAGTTTCCAGTGTCGAGTTTCACGTTTCCAGAGCCGTCATCGACCGGGTACTTGATGGAGGTCATCTGGCCTTTGACGGTTTCGTGGTAGATCTCGTCGTCGGCGACGGCAGTTTGCAGATGCGTGTCCCAGTTCACGAGGCGTTTGCCGCGGAAGATCAGGCCGTCCTTGAACATCTTGAAGAAGGCTTCGCGAACGGCCTTGGCGCAGATGTCGTCGAGGGTGAAGCGGGTGCGGTCCCAGTCGGCGCTGGCGCCGATGGATTGGAGCTGCGAGAGGATGCGCGTGCCGAACTGTTCCTTCCATTCCCAGATGCGGCGGACGAGTTCTTCGCGGCCGAGATCGTGGCGGGATTTCTTTTCTTTTTCGAAGATGGTTTTTTCGACGACGGCCTGGGTGGCGATGCCCGCGTGATCAATGCCGGGCATCCACAACGTGTTGTCGCCCTTCATGCGGTGGTAGCGCGTGAGGATGTCCTGGATGGTGCCGTTGATGGCGTGGCCGAGGTGCAGCGCGCCGGTGACGTTGGGCGGCGGAATGACGATGGAGAAAGCGTCGCCCCTGCCGGCGGCATTGGCGACAGCGTGAAAGGCCTTCGCGTCGAGCCACTTCTGGTAGGTGGGGGCTTCGACGGACTTGGGATCGTACTGGGGGGACAGGTCGATGTTCATTTATTTTGGCTCGTTTACGAGATTAACCACAGAGGACACAGAGGACGACGGATTCTAGAGAACGAATCGCTGGATGCCGTCTTTTACCAGGAGCACGTTGAAGTTGATCAGCAGGGTTCTGCGGATGTTGGTGAGCTTCATGTACGTAAGCAACGTCGCTTCGTGGATGGGCGTGACCCTGTCCACCGCCTTGAGTTCCAGAATGATCTGGTTTTCCACAATGATGTCCGCTCGAAAGGCGCAGTCGAGAAGAATGCCTTTGTAGTGTACGGGGAATGGGTTGCTGGCAGACGAATGCCAGTCCAGACTGAACGAACTCGTAACAGAGCGCCTGTTCATACACGTGTTCCAGCAACCCGGGACCCCTTTGACGATGCACCTCAATCGCGGCCCCGATGATCCTTTGAGTCAGCGGATCTTGTGCGTGGTCGTCATTGGCGAAAAGCATCGCGTTGTCCTCTGTGTCCTCTGTGCTCTCTGTGGTTATTTCGCGCTTTCCGCTTCATGCAGCAGGTGGTACTCGATGCCGTCGACAAGGGCTTGCCAGCTGGCGTCGATGATGTTTCCGCTGACGCCGACAGTGCCGAAGAGGCCGGCGGTGTGGGGCCCCGGGCCGGAGGCGGTTTCGCCGTGGGGCGATTTAAATTCGATCATGACCCGGACCTTGGCGGCGGTGGCGGCGGTGGAGTTGACGACCCGCACCTTGTAGTCGATGAGACGCAGGGTCTTGAGCGAGGGGTAGTGCGGAAGCAGCGCGCAGCGCAGCGCGTTGTCGAGGGCGTTCACCGGGCCGTCGCCTTCGGCCGAGGCGTTGACCTCCTTGCCGTCGACGAGGAGCGTGAGCGTCGTCTTGGTGACCGGCGCGGCGGAGCCGGCGCGGTGGACGGCGACGCGGTAGTGATCGAGATCGAAAAACGCGCGGTGCCGGCCGATGACCTTGCGGACGATGAGCTCGAACGAGGCTTCGGCGGCTTCGAACTGGTAACCCTCGGCTTCGAGCGTGGTCACGGTGTCGAGGATTTTCTTTTGCGCGGTGCGGTCGGATTCGATGGCGAACTTCTTGCCGACCTTGGCGGCGATGTTGGAGACGCCGGAGAGTTCCGAGACCAGGATGCGCCGCGTGTTGCCGACGGTCTCCGGCGGGACGTGCTCGTAGGAGCGGGCGAGCTTGTTGACGGCGTGGACATGCATGCCGCCCTTGTGGGCGAAGGCGGAGGAGCCGACGTAGGGCTGGCCGTTGACGAGGTTGAGGTTGGCGATTTCGTAGACGTAGCGGGAGGCGTCGGTGAGCTGCTGGAGCGAGGCGTTGCCGTCGCCGAGGCAGTCGTGGCCAAGCTTGAGCTTGAGGTTGGCGATGACGGTGGTGATGTCGACGTTGCCGCAGCGTTCGCCGATGCCGTTCATGGTGCCCTGGACGTGCGTGGCGCCGGCCTGGACGGCGGCGAGGGCGTTGGCGACGGCGAGCCCGCAGTCGTTGTGCGGGTGGATGCCGATCCTGCAGGACCCACCCACCGCTTGAACGGTGGCGAGGGCGCGGCGGGTGAAGTCGGCGATGCGGTCGGGCATCGAGCCGCCATTGGTGTCGCACAGGCAGACGATCTGGGCGCCGGCCCTGGCGGCGGCTTCGATGGTTTTGAGACCGTACTCGCGGTTGGCGGCGGTGCCGTCGAAGAAGTGTTCGGCGTCGTAGATGACCTTGCGGCCCTGCTCGGTCAGCCAGGAGACGGAGTCGGAGATCATGGCGAGGTTTTCTTCGAGGGAGATGCTGAGGACTTCGGTGACGTGGAGGTCCCAGGTTTTGCCCACGACGGTGACCCAGGTGGTGCCGGCGTCTTTGAGGGCGTTCATGCCGGTGTCATCCTTGGGGTGGATGCCCTTGCGGCGGGTCATGCCGAAGGCGACGAGCTGGGCGCGGGTGAGGTGGAGGGCGCGGGCTTCCTGAAAGAAGGCGGCGTCCTTGGGGTTGGAGAGCGGATAGCCGCCCTCGATGAAATCGACGCCGAGCTCGTCGAGCCGTTTGGAGATGAGGAGTTTGTCCTGGACGGAGAGCGAGACGCCTTCCCCCTGGGTGCCATCGCGCAGGGTGGTGTCGTAGATTTCGATGCGGGACTTCGAGGTTGGGGTGCCGGGGGTGGAGGAGGAGGAACTGGGGGAGGAAGTCATGGGGGTCCTTTAATGAAAAACGCCCTGCGGAGGGCAGGGCGTTGGGAGTGTTGAGGAGGAGGGGGGCCCTACCGGGGTGACGATGCCGCGTAAATGACGGGGCGAATGGCGATGCGGACAGGGACCCTTCCGACGCACGTCGGGGAGGGCTGCACCCGGCAGCGGGCGTTCCGGCTGGAGCGCCGGAGCATGGGTGCACAATCTGTCCGCACGGATCACCTCAAGGGAAAACGAGTCGGGGTATTATCGGCAGGGACCGGGGGTGGGTCAACCGCGTGGCAGCGAACAGGCAGGCTGAAGGGGGTTTAGGGCTGGTCCGGAAAGAACTCCGGTAAGCCCGCCACGGGAAGGGGTGAGGCGATCGCGGATTACCGCCGATAGAGATATATGGCGGAGAAGGATTCCACCGGCATTGGGTTTGCGATGGTGAGGGGCGTAGCGGAGAAGATGGTGAGAGCGATGAGTAGACGTGTATTGCTGGTTGAAGATGATCGGGTATCGCGGGAATCGCTTGCATACCTGTTGAAGGGGCTGGGGCACGAGGTGCGGGCGGTGTGGAGCGCCGAAGACGCAAAAACGACGCTGGCGACGTTTGAACCAGACGTGGCGTTGCTGGACGTGCGCCTGCCGGGACTGCCGGGAGATGCGTTTGCGGTGTATTTGCGCCACAAATTCCCACACGTGAAGATCGTGTTTGTCTCGGGGGAGTTTCGGCTGGACGATCCGGAGCGGTTCGGTCCGGAGGTCGAGTACATCCCCAAGCCTCTGGATTTCGGCCGGTTGCTGTCGGCGATTGAGTGACTTCTTTCATATCATGAGGTTGACGCCTCAAGGGATTGGAAAATCATTATCCGCAAAGGCTTAGCGCGCTTCTGGAAAAACGGGGCGTGTCCGGGTGGATTGTCCGATTCCATGACACTTTGGCCAGCCGATACGGTCAGTCGAGCTGGCCTTCGGTGAGGGTGGCGGGCGGGGATGCCGGGCGCGGCGGGGGAACGTAAGAATGCCTATCCTCGGGAATGATGCGCCGGCGACTGTGCCACCGTGTTTGAAACGCTGGGGCGCCGCGACGGTCGGGGGAGCAGCGGAGCAAGCGGACTGTCGGTGGAAATGAACGAGGTCAGGGAGGAGTAAGGGAGGGGCAGGAAGATTTCGCCCTGGCTGTAGGCACCGAGGGCGTAGTCGTCGTACGAGAGAAGCAGGCCCGTGGACGTGAAGTTGAGGGCCCCGCCGCCTTTGTCGGCGGCGAAATCCGGGTCTTGGACCTTCATGTGCGTAAGGGACTGGATGCAGAGATCGGTAAAGGCGTCCTTCGCGGCGGGGCGCGTGTCGAGGAGACTGGAGGCGGCGAGGGGCTGAAGCTTGTTGCCTTTCCACGCAATATTGACCGCGGAGAAGGTGATCACGTCGTGGACGGCGTCTGCGATATAGTCATCGTGGTCGAGACGGATGCTCGTGAGCGTGGGGCCGGCGAACAGGAGCCTGGGTTCGACGGTGCAGTTGCTGGGGAAGAAGCCAATGTCGGAAGTCCGGGGGGTGTCGCGGCGGACTTTGGCGAGGAGTTTGGCGTGGCTGGCGACGGCCTGGGCGTGCAACTCGAGGTTGAGGGCGGAATGGTAGGGGGAATCCTCCGGGAATTGCAGGTAGCCGGTGGAGACGGTGTAACGGGCG
Organism: Planctomycetota bacterium; assembly: GCA_048498455.1. GTDB lineage: Bacteria > Planctomycetota > Phycisphaerae > WQYP01 > WQYP01 > CALCHA01. The sequence continues at coordinate 12,416 of JBEHXY010000054.1, forward strand.
GAGTCGGCGGTGATGAGATAGAAGGTGGAGGCGACCTGGGTGAGGCGGATGGATTGGGTGCCGTGGCCGGCGGCGCGGTCGCCGGTGGCGGTGATGCCGGGGGGCGTTGCGAGGTTGAGGGAAGCGAGCACGGTACCGTCGGGTTTTGATTCCTTCAGCGTGAGCTTTTGGGGGATGGGGGCGGCTCCATCGAGGAGAGTCGCGGCGCCGGTGCCGAGATGGATGATTTCGCCCGTGATTCGGGGAGCGTCGTGGCGTTTGATGATGACGGCGACGGGGGTCTGGCCGACGGTGCCCAGGTAGTTCTCGGTGTCCGAGAAGGGGGCGGCGTGGAGGGAAGTGGCGAATGCCAGGAGGAGCAGGAAGGCGGGGGTGAGGGTTTTCATGGAATACTCCGCGCAGGGGACGTGGGCGCGTCATCGGAAGGAACCGGTCGGTGCCGTGATTTTTCCGGCGGAAGCGCTGCGGCTTAGAGTTCGTGCTCGGACATCGGCGCGGGGCGCGGCGGGGCGGAGGCAATATCGATCGTGCGGCCTTCTTCAGACGTGGTGATCGCGGCGGCCATGACCTCGAGCACGTGGGCGGCCAGTTCACCCGAAGCGCGATGGGGCCGGTTGGCGGTGATCGCCGCCGCCATGTCGGCGACGCCCAGCGCCCGCCATTCGTCCTTATAAGGATGGGTGAACGGGAGGGTTTGCCAGTCGGAGCGGCCGAGCTTGAGTTTGAGGTCCCCCCCACCGGCGCCGAAGGTGTTGGGGTCGGGGATGGAGAGGGTGCCTTTTGTCCCGTAGATTTCGATTCGCGGGAGGTTGCCAGGGAAGCAATCGAAGGACATGACGAGGGAGGCGAGAGGGCCGGAGGCGAACTGGAGGGAGGTGGCGAAGTGGGTGGGGGTTTCGACGGGGATCTCGAGCCCGCGTTTTTTCTCGGAGGTGATGGTGCGGGTGGGGTGGGTGGCGCGGGCGAAGCCGGCGACCTTGGCGACGGGGCCGAGGAGGTTGACGAGGGCGGTGAGGTAGTAGGGGCCCATATCGAGCATCGGGCCGCCGCCGACCTGGTAGTAGAACTCGGGGTCGGGGTGCCAGGATTCGTGGCCGGGGCAGAGCATGAAGGCGGTGGCGGCGACGGGGGTGCCGATGGCGCCGTCGTCGAGGAGTTTGCGGGCGGACTGAATCCCGGCGCCGAGGAAGGTGTCGGGAGCGCAGCCGACGCGGAGATTTTTGGAGCGCGCGAGTTGGAGCAGGGCGGCCGCTTCGCGCGGGTGGATGGCGATGGGCTTTTCGGAGTAGGTGTGCTTGCCGGCGTTGAGAGCGGCGGTGGCGACGGCGATGTGCGCCTTGGGAACGGTGAGGTTGAGGATCAGCGCGACATCCTTGTGGGCAAGGGCCTGATCGATGGAGAGGGGCTGGGGCGCTTCCTTGTTGGCGGCGGCGGCGAGCGATGCGGCCTTTTCGGCCTTGGCCTGCGCGCGGGCGGGATCGAGATCGGCGAGGGCGACGAGGTGCAGGTGGGGGAAGCGGTAGAGGTTCTCGAGGTAGATGGAGGAGATGGCTCCGCAGCCGATGAGGGCGATGTTCATTGTGAGGCTCCTTGTTTGGTGGGAATGGTAGTGGGGGAAGGGCGGCGGGTCATGGGATAAGAGCGGGGCATCAACTGCGCCAGCGATACCAGTTGCGGGCGAGCCCGAAGACTTCGTGAGAAAGGGGAGGCCAGCCGTGGTTTTCGGCATAGGCGTCGTGGTACATCATTTTATAGCGGACGCGGTGGGCGGAAGGGAGGGTTTTCCAGTAGGTGGCTTTCCAAGGGGAAAGGGTGTCGTAGCCGATGGAGGCTTCGTCGATGTGGTGGCCGATGTGGCGGGCGGTGGCGACGTATCGCTGGAGTTTCCAGAGGGCGGGGCAGATGGCGTAGCCGCGGGCGGGGTGCGGTACGTGCCTGGATCTTGGATCGGAGGCCGCTCCGCAC
>JBEHXY010000055.1:0-14334 GCA_048498455.1 Planctomycetota bacterium
GCCGTCGCCGCCGCCAAAAAGGCCGGCACTCTTTCCAAGACCGCCAAGGTGGTCAAAGGGCAGATCGCGGCGGTCAGCGTGGGCATCGTCGAAGGCACACCGGTGCTCGATCTTGATTACGCCGAGGATGTCGAAGCGCACGTGGACATGAACGTGGCGATGCTGGGGAATGGGACCTTTGTGGAGGTGCAGGGCACGGGCGAGCATGCGACCTTTTCCAACAGCGAGCTGGAGAAGATGCTGCGGCTGGCGGTGGGGGGGATCAAGGAACTGCATGCTGCCCAGCGCAAGGCGCTGGGCATTCGGGGCTGATTTTTTCTTCGCCGGCGGCAGCGGCGCGGTACACTTCGCCGGTTGCGAAAAACTTGAAGGGGCGGCGTATGGGCGACGTGTCCACACATTCCCACCTGGAAGGCCAGGTCATCGACATCTTCCGCGGGCATGTCCAGGAAGAGGACCTGCTGTGCGTGGAGCTTGGCAACTGGCTGACGGATTTTTCGCAGTTCCGCGATCCCACCGCATTTTTGAGCGCGAAACTGACCGTGTGGAACGCCGCACGCCAGGGGCTGGGACATATCCCCTTCGTCATCGATCTGGTCGCCAACCTGGATGGGTACCTGGACGACCTGATGGGCAAGCCGGGGCAGGATGGCTACATGGCCAAGTGGGCCAAGCAGGTGGCGCGGACGGTGACGCTGCACAATTTCGTCGACAAGGAGGGGATGGACGTCGACGAGGTGGAGGATCTTTTCGAGAAGTACTTCACGCAGTATTACCCGCACGAGCATCTGGATTTTCCGCCCTGGCCGTGGGGCACGATCATCGGCGACCGCACGCCAACCGATGCGCCGCAGCACCTGTGCGATGAGACCGAGACGGCGGGGAAGCGGCTGGTGTTCCAGTACACCGACGAACAGCTTGTGTACGTGTCGGACCGGCTGACGCACGTGCAGGAGAAGTGGCGCAAATGGGCGGAGACGGAGCGCGACGGGGGCAACCGGCAGAAGCTGCACGAGATTCTCTGCGAGTATGGCCATGCGAGCCACGCGGTGGAGGATTTCTTTTTCCATTCAAACTTCATTGAGATGGCGTGGATGCGCCTGCGCGGCGAACTGCCGGAGAACAACCAGGACGTGCGGAACAAGCGGCGGTTTTACCGGCGACTGCGGGCGCCGCTGGGAACGGGCGCGGGCGCCGACCTCGACACGCAGAGCTCGCTGTCGGCGGACATCGTCTTCACCGGGTATTTCGGTTCGAAGGACATGTTTCATTCGCTGATGGATTCGGTGAAGGGGATCAGCGAGAAGCTGGGGGTGACGCCGGAGCTGCAGAAAATCATGGGGCCGCTGATCTATGCGCCGGATCCCGACGGCGAGGATGGCGAATCGAAGAAGGGTCTGCAGAATCCGGATGAACGCAAGAAAATGCTGACGGATTACCGCAAGGAGTATCGCGACGGCACGCTGGGCATGGCGCTGGATTTCGCGGTGTCGGAGGGGCGGATGCATCCGCACACGGCGGACGCGGCCAAGCAGGCGCTGAAGCTGGATGACGACCTGGCGCTGGCGCGGCGCGGCGTGAAGGTGGCGGACATGGGGATCGTCGGGCTGGTGCTGGAGCTGGCGGCGATGGCCCAGAAGGAATATGAGGGATCAGAGGCGGCGGCGAAGAAGCTCGACGAGCAGAACCAGTTGACCGACGGGCGCTCGGACAACGGCGCGTCGGCGGAGAACATCGGGTCGCACTCGCTGATGGCCAAGGACAGCGTGCGCAAGGAGCCGCTGCGGGTGCAGGCGGTGAACACGGCGAGCGTGACGGCACGCTACATGGCGCAGACGATGATGGATGTGGTGTATCCGGAGCTGGCGCTGGCGGGGGCACGGTTCCATCGGGAGACGGGAAGCGACAGCCGGAACACGGTGGATGAGCCGGGCGGGCTGGACTGGCTGCACCTGGTGCGGCACTTCGTGTGTCATCCCTCGGAGTGCGAGGAGACCTGGTGCGATGCGGCGATGGATGATCCGGAGGCGCCGACCTACCACGTGCCCAAGTTCCTGGACCAGGCGGAGATCGACCGGCGGTGCGAGGAAAAGAAGAAGGACGCGCTGGAGAAACTCTACAAGGATGGGGAGCAGTATTACGAATCGTTGTGGAAGAAGCAGCTTTTGAAGGACACGATCGTCGACATGGCGATCGTGGGCGCGGCGGCGGGGGCGATCATCGGGGCGATCGTCGGCGGGCCTGTGGGCGCGGTGGTGGGGGCGGTGGTGGGGGCCGTGGCCGGCGGCATCATCGGCGCGGTGGTGGGCGCAATTGCGGACCTGTTCTGAGAAAAACGCGTTGAGCGTGGAGCCCCAGCATGAAGCCTTTTGAAGCCCCCGGCATGAGCATCATGGCCCCGGACGACTGGATGGATGCGAGCACCTACATCCTCGTGGGGCCGGCGGTGGCGGATGGGCGGGTGACGCTGGTGGCGGCGCTGTCGCGCAAGGTGCCGGACCCGGATTTGAAGGCGCACATCGATCGGATGCTCAAGGAGCTGGGGAAGCTGCCGCAGTTCGCGCTCAAGAAGCGCGAGGTGTCGTCGCTGGGCACGACGCCGGCGGACCGGATTGAATTTGTGTGGAAGCAGCCCGGCGGGCCGCTGGTGCGGCAGCGGCAGTGGTATATGTGGAAGGGGGGGTCGGTGTGGGCACTGACCGGGACCGCCCCGGATGCGGTGTTCGAGCGGTTTGCCCCGGAATTCGACGCGATGACGCAGACCTTCGCGCCCAAGGATTGGTGAGGTGACTCATGCCGGAAGACGAGGGACGTTATATCAAGGCGGCGCAGGGGGATTGCATCACCAGCCTCGCCGACGAAAACGGCTTCTTCTGGGAGACGTTGTGGAATCATGACCAGAACAAGGACCTGAAAGAGAAGCGGAAGAACCCCAACGTCCTGGCGCCGGGGGACCAGGTGTGGGTGCCGGCGCTGCGGAAGCATGAGGAGCCGGGGGCGACGGGGCAGCGTCACAAGTTCAAGAAGAAGGGCACGCCGGCAGTGACGCGCTTCTGCTTCAAGAAAGACGGAAAGCCGCAGGCGAACGAGCCCTACGTGCTGGACACCGGGGAGGGGGCGCCGATCCAGGGCGAAACCGACGGCGAGGGGATGGTCATCCTGAAGGTTCCGCCCACCGCCGAGCGCGCCACCATCACGGTCGGCACCGGCAAGGACGCGCGCATGTACAAGGTGCAGCTCGGCTCGATGGACCCGGTGGAAACCGAGAGCGGGCTGCGGAAGCGTCTCCGCGCGATCGGCTGCGATCCGGGCTCCGAGGCGCAGGATGAGGATGGCAGCAAGCTCAAACAGGCGATCCGCAAGTTTCAGTCGAAGCAGAAAATGAAACTGACGGGGACCCCCGATGATGCGCTGCGATCGAAGCTGCAGGAAGTCTTCGGCTGTTAGCGAAGTTGTGTCGTCAACGGAGTGGATGGAGTGCTTATGGCGGATCAGGTGCAGCAGCGGCCGGGGAAACTTCCCGGCACGTTCATGGCGTTCGTGGCGAAGTACCCGGAGCTGGGGCGGGCCCATGAGCAGATCGCGCGGGCGGTGGAGACGGCGGGGCCGCTGGGCAAAAAAGAACTCGCGCTGGCGAAGATCGGCATCGCGCTGGGGGCGGGGCTGGAGTCGGCATTGAAGAGCCACGTGCGGCGGGCGCGGCAGGCGGGGGCCACGGAAGAGGAAGTCGAGCAGGTGATCCTGCTGGGGATGAACACGGTGGGGTTTCCCAAGACCGTGGCGGCGTGGAGCTGGGCGCGGGAGCAGTTTGCGCGCGACAGCGCGGCGGGCGACGGCGGCGGCGGGGATTCGCCGAAAGAGGGAACGGGCAATCTTCTTTGAACAAACATCTTTGAGGAATCGCCTTCGCGGTTTCCTGTGAGGCGGCGGGTGGTCTCCTGTTTGCAAGACGGCACCGTTTCGGTGCTGTTTTTTCAAAGGAGATTTCTCATGGCACAACAGGACAAGCTCAAGAACAAGCGGGTGGCGATCGTCGCCACGGACGGCGTGGAGCAGGTGGAACTGCTTGAGCCGCGCAGGGCCCTGGATGAGGCCGGCGCCCGGACGGAAGTGATTTCCATCAAGGCCGGCAAGATCAAGGGCTGGAACATGACGGACTGGGGGCAGGAGATTCCCGTGGACCGGACCATCGATTCGGTGCACGCGGAGGATTACGACGCGCTGCTGCTGCCCGGCGGCGTGATCAACCCGGACAAGCTGCGGCGGAATCCGGCGGTGCTGAAGTTCGTCGTGGCTTTTTTTGACGCCGGCAAACCGGTGGGGGCGATCTGTCACGGGCCCTGGACGCTCATCGATGCGGGCGTGGCGCGCGGGCGGAAGCTCACGAGCTACGAGTCGATCCAGAGCGACCTGAAGAATGCGGGGGCGTTCTGGGTGGATGAGGAGGTGGTGGTCGATCAGGGGCTGGTGACGAGCCGGAAGCCGGACGATATTCCGGCGTTCAGTAAGAAGCTGATCGAGGAGATTGCGGAGGGGGTGCACGAGGGGCAGCGTGAGAAGGTGCATGGCTGATTGGGTGCGATCGGGAAGCAACGAAGGAGGACGGGCGTGGCCTGTCCTCCTTTTTCGTTTTCGGATTTGCGCTTGCCGGAGCGTTCGCTTGGAGTGTGCGTCAGTCGGGAGGGTTGCGGCGGCGGGTCATGGCCAGGGCGGTGAGCGATGCGGCGGCCGCGGTGATGGCGAGCAGCGTGCGGTTTTTGTTGGCCCAGACCTGCAGGGAGCGGGATTTGGATTGTTCGTCGAAGGGGCCGTGCGCGCCGCGGTCGCCGCGCACGGGCTTCCAGAAGTTGGTGGGGGCGTGCGGATCGGCGGGCTCGGGGCGCTGCGAACCGTCCCACGCCGCCCGGGCGAGATAATGATCCAGCGCGGAAGAGGCGAACTTCTGCACCTGCGTGGATTCGACGGTGGGCCAGCCGACGAGGAATTCCTTGCGCTGGTGGTGGGCGACGTAGAAGATGGCGTCGGCGGCGACCTCGGGTTGATAGATCGTGCCGACGGGCTGGTTTTTCTGGGGCATCTTGTTGAGGGTCCATTCGAACTGGGTGGTGTTGACGCCGGGCAGATGGACGACGGAGATGTGGACGTCGGACTTCATGTGGAAGAGTTCGGAGCGGATGGATTCGGTGAAGCCGACGATGGCGTGCTTGGCGCCGCAGTAGGCGGACTGGAGGGGGATGGAGCGTTTGGCGAGGGCGGAGCCGATCTGCACGATGGTGCCCTGGTTGCGCGGGAGCATCTGGCGGAGGGCGGCCATGGTGCCAAAGACGGTGCCGTGGTAGGTGACGTCGGTGATGTGCTTGTATTCCTCGGGGGTGAGCGCGACGAAGGGGGAATAGGCGGAGACCATGGCGTTGTTGATCCAGATGTCGAGCGGGCCGAGCTCCTTGGCGGCGCGATCTGCGGCGGTGAAGACCTGGTCTTCCCGGGAGACGTCGGTGGGGATGGCAAGGGCCTTTCCGCCGTAGCTTTCGACCTCGCGTTTGGCGGCGAAGAGGGCGTCGACGTTGCGGGCGAGCAGCGCGATGCGGGCGTCTTCGCGGAGGCGGCGGGCGAATTCGCGGGCCGTCGCGCGGCCCACGCCTCCGGAAGCGCCGGTGATGACGACGACTTCGGGTTTGTTCATGTTGATCCTTTGGAGGAGCTGTGGGAATGGTGGGGCGCGAGGCGGTCGACCATGGCCTTGACGGATTGTTTGACGATGCCGGCCTCGTCGGGGTCGCCCTTGAGGAGGGTCTTGGTGAAGTTGCGGGCCTGCTTCAGCGTGATGTGCGGCGGGAGGATGAAGGTGTCCGGATCGGTGAGGGCCTCGAAGATGACGGGGCGGTCGGCGGCGAGGGCGCGTTCCCAGGCGGCGGCGATGTCCTCGGGTTTGTCCACGCGGATGCCCATGAGGCCGATGGATTCGGCGTAGCGGGCGTAGGGGAAGTCGGGGAGATTTTGCGAAGCTTCGAACTTCACGTCGCCGGTCATCACGCGCTGCTCCCAGGTGACCATGTTGAGGTCGCGGTTGTTGAGGACGAGGCAGATCATGCGGGGATCGGCCCATTCCTTCCAATACTTGGAGGCGGTGATCATGGAGTTCAGGCCGTTCATCTGCATGGCGCCGTCGCCGGTGAGGGCGATGGCGACGCGGTCGGGGAAGCAGAATTTGGCGGCGACGGCGTAGGGGACGGCGGGGCCCATGGTGGCGAGGTTGCCGGAGCCGGAGGCCATCATGCCTTCGCGGATGCGCAGGTCGCGGGCGTACCAGTTGGCGGCGGTGCCGGAGTCGGCGGAGAGAATGCAGTTGTCGGGGAGGCGCGGAGAGAGTTCCCAGAAGACGCGTTCGGGATTGATGGGATTGGCGGTGTTCATCGACTGCGCTTCGACCTCGCGCCACCACTTGTCGACGCCTTTTTCGATGGTTTCACGCCAGGAGCGATCGGTTTTCTGTTCGAGCAGGGGAAGCAGGGCGTCAATGGTTTCGGCGGAATCGCCCTTGAGGTTCACGTCCATGGGATAGCGCAGGGAGAGCATGCGGCCGTCGACGTCGATCTGCACGGCCTTGACCTTGCCGATCTTGGGGTAGAACTCGGGGTAGGGGAAGGAGGAGCCGATGACGAGGAGGGTGTCGCAGTCGGCCATGAGATCGTAGGAGGGTTTGGTGCCGAGGAGCCCGATGCAGCCGGTGACGTAGGGGAGGTAGTCAGAGAGGACGGCTTTTCCGAGCCAGGCCTTGGCGACGCCGGCGGTGAGTTTTTCGGCGATGGCCTGGACCTGCGCCTGGGCGCGCAGGGCGCCGGCGCCGACGAGGATGGCGATCCGCTTGCCTTGGTTCAGGAGGTCCGCGGCGCGCTGCAGGTCGGCGTGCTGCGGGACGATGCGGGCGGTCGGGCAGCCCACGCCGGTGTGAATGGAATCGTGGATCTGCGGGGGCTCTTCACTGGCGGATTCCTCCTGCACGTCCTTGGGGACGATGACGCAGGTGACGGAGCGCTGGTCGATAGCGATGCGGATCGCGCGGTCGATGGCGTGCTTGGCGGCTTCCGGCGAGGCGACGGTGGTGACATATTCGGAGGCGACATCCTTGAAGAGATTCTGCAGGTCGACTTCCTGCTGGTAGTGGCCGCCGAGGACGGTGGTCGCCGACTGGCCGACGATGGCGACAACGGGCTGATGGTCCATCTTGGCGTCGTAGAGGCCATTGAGCAGGTGGATGGCGCCGGGGCCGGAGGTGGCGAGGCAGACGCCGACGTCGCCGGTGAATTTGGCGTGGGCGCAGGCCAAGAAGGCGGCGAGTTCCTCGTGGCGGGCCTGGACGAAGCGGGGCGTGTCGCCGGCTTTTCGGAGGGCGGCGGTGAGGCCGCTGATGCCGTCGCCGGGGTAGCCGTAGATGCGCTGGATATTCCACTGGGAGAGGCGGGAGACGATCAGTTCGGCAGCGGTGGGCATGGCAAGACTCCGGGAAGAAGCAAACAGGCCAACGCGGTGCAAAGACCGGGCCCGCATGGGCTGCCGCGAAAAATGTCGCGGCATCGACGCCTTCCGGGGACGAAATCGCCCGCCCCTGAGATGAGCCGGCGGACGGGCGGTCCGAGGCCCCTGCCGGTAGAATCCCCGCAGTTTTTCAAGGAGAGCCCGTGGCGGCAGATGGATCAAAACTCGTGGTGATCGCGGCGGCAACGGTCAATACCGCCATCGCGGCCGCCAAATTCATCGCCGCCGCCGTCACCGGCTCCCCCTCCATGCTCTCCGAGGCGATCCACTCCGTCGTCGATGCAGGCAACGAAATGCTCCTGATCCTGGGCATGCGGCTGGCCCGCCGCCCCCCGGACGAAGGACACCCTTTCGGCCACGGCAAAGAAATTTATTTCTGGTCGCTCGTCGTGGGCATGGTGATCTTCGGCGTCGGCGGCGGCCTCTCGATCTACGAGGGCATTCTGCACCTCGTGCACCCCGTCGAAGCTGAAAACGGCAAGTGGAACTTCATCGTCCTGGCGATCGCGTTTGTCCTGGAATCCGTCTCCTGGTCCATCGCCATCCGCGAATTCTGGCGGCGAAAATCCCGCGCGGGCGTCACCACGTGGCAGGCGATCCGCCGCACCAAGGATCCCACGGTTTTCATCGTGCTGCTGGAGGACACCGCGGACCTTCTGGGCCTGCTGGCCGCGGCGGCGGCGCTGGGCCTGGCGCACGCCACGCGCTGGCCCTATTGGGATGGAATCGGGGCGGTGTTCATCGGGACGATGCTCGCCGCCATGGCGGTCATCATGGTTCGTGAAAGCCGCGGGCTCCTGCTGGGCGAAAGCGCCCGCCGGGAAGTGGTGCAGGAAGTGCAGCGCATCGCCGCGGCCGATCCCGCGGTCCTGGAAGCGCGCCCGCCGCTCACCATGCAGCTCTCCCCCACGCAGGTGCTGGTGAACCTGGAAATCGTGGTGAAACCGGGCCTGCGTGTGGAGGAACTGCGCGACGCGATCGACCGCATCGAGAAGGCGGTCCAGGATCGTTTTGAAGAAGTCGAGCGGCTCTTTATTGAAGCGGCGCGACCGACCCCTCCAGCGGGATGAACCCTCCACGGCGGAGCGGGGGCATGACGTTTGCACGAGAGGAAAAACGGGGATCACCCGCCGCTACCGGACAGGTTGCGGCGGCGGGGACGCTGTTGTCGGTTCTCGCGCGCGGGAAGCTCACGTGGCACAACTCTTTCATCCAGCCATGAATACCGTCGCACGCGTCCTGCTCGTCGGCGTGCCGCTTCTCTCGCTCTTCGCGGGGGCCGCTCTCGCTTACGGCGCGGGATGGTCGGACTGGGTGACTTACCGCGACATTTTCCGGGAACAGGATGGGGGCCCCTCCGAAGGCGGCGGCGGGGGCGTGCCGTTCAGCCATGCGCATCATGTGAAGGGTCTGGGCATCGACTGTCGCTACTGTCATACCGGCGTAGAGGAATCCCCCTATGCCGGTTTGCCGCCGACAGAAACGTGCATGACCTGCCATTCCCAGATGTGGCTCCACGCGCCGCTCCTCGAACCCGTGCGTCAAAGCTGGGCCACCGCCACGCCCATGAAATGGACCCGGGTCCACGACCTGCCGGACTATGTCTACTTCGATCACAGCATCCACGTGAACAAGGGCGTCGGATGCTCGACCTGCCATGGCGACGTGAGCGAAATGCCGCTCGTCCACCGCGTCGTCAACCTCCAGATGCGCTGGTGTCTCGATTGCCACCGCGATCCGGCGAAACACCTCCGTCCCGAGCAGGACATCTTCGATCCCGCATGGACCGAGCCTGCCGACCAGCTCGTGCGCGGCAAGGCGCTGCTGGCGCAGTACCACGTGCAGACCGACCAGCTCACGAATTGTTCCGTGTGTCACAGGTGATCGATGTTGCACGATGACACACACGCTGCGCCCGCGGAGGAGGAAGTGGTCCAACCGCTTTGGCGCGAGGAGTTCGCGCCGGGCAGCGCCGACGAAGCGCTGGGCGCCTTCAGCCGCCGCGCCTTTCTCAAATTGACCGCCGCCGCCGCCGCACTGGCCGGCGCCGCCGGTTCCCTCGGCGGATGCACCAAGCCACAGCCGCCCGAAAAGATCGTTCCCTACGTTCTCTCCCCCGAAGGGCTCCTTCCCGGGCTGCCGCTGTTTTACGCCAGCGCCCTGCCCGTCGACGGCTGGGCCCGCGGCGTCGTCGTCGAGCAGCACGAAGGACGTCCCACGAAAATCGAGGGCAACCCCGACCACCCCTCCTCCCTCGGCGGCACCGACATCTTCATGCAGGCCTCCATCCTGCAACTCTACGACCCGGACCGCGCCCGCACCGTCACCCGCATGAACAACCCCGACAGCTGGAGCAACCTGCTCGAAGAACTCCGGACGTTTCTGGCCCGCCACCCCACGCCGCGCGTCCGCCTCCTCACCCCCACCCTCACCTCGCCCTCCCTCGCCGCGCAGATCGAGGCGCTTCGCAAAGCCTTTCCCGGCCTCCGCTGGCATCGGCACGATGGCGTGGGCATGAACAACCGCACCGCCGGCCTGGCGACGGCGGCGGGTCGCAAGGATCTCACGGCGGTTTACGATTTCACCAAGGTGCGGCGCGTCGTCTCGCTCGACGCCCACTTCCTCGCCGACGAGCCCGGGTCCGTGCGTTATGCCCGCGAATTCATCCAGCAGCGCCGCCTGCTCTTCAAAGCTTTCGGCCCGCACCAGACCCACCGCGCGCCCGATGCCGCCCGGCCCGCCAGCACCCCATCGCCCGACGACATGCTTCGCCTGTACATGGCCGAAAGCACGCTCACCTTCACCGGCGCGATGGCCGATCACCGCCTCGCCGCCAAGGCGGGTGACATTCCCCACATCGCCGCCCAGCTCGCCCGCGCGCTGACCGCCAACACGCCCGCCACCGGCCCGCACGCCGGGTGGATCAACGCCGCGGCCGCCGACCTCCGCTCCGCCGGCGCTGCCGCCCTCGTGCTCGCCGGCGAGAACCAGCCGCCCTCCGTGCACGCCCTCGCCCACGCCCTCAACGCCCATCTTCAGAGCGCCGGCGTGCGTTACGTGCAGCGCGTCGACTTCCTTGACGCGCAGAACCCGGACGATTCCCTCGCCGCCCTCACGCAGGATATTTCCTCCGGCCAGGTCGATCTTCTCCTGCTCGTCGACACCAACCCCGTTTACACCGCGCCGGCCGACATTCCGATCGCGGCCGCCCTCGAATCCCTCGCCCGCCGCAACGGCCTCGCCATCGACCTTGGCCTTTACGCGGATGAAACCGCCGGCCTCTGCCGCTGGCACGTCCCGCTCTCGCATCCGCTGGAAGCCTGGGGCGACGTCCGCGGCCACGATGGCACCGCCGCCATCATCCAGCCGCTCATCCAGCCGCTGTGGGCCAGCAAGAGCCCGCTCGAATTCCTTGCCGCCATCACCGCCCTCGCCGGGGGCTCCGCCGCGGATCTCTATGCGGACGGGTTTGATCTCCTCCGCCGCCACTGGTTCGCCGCCTGGCAGGGGTCGGCCGGCGAGAAGGAAATGCGCTGGCGCAAGGCCCTCAAAGACGGCCTCCTCCCCGACACCGCGGCCGCGGAAGTTCCGAACCTCGCCGACACCTTCCGCACTGCCCTCGATCCCGCCCTCGCCGCGATCGACAAGCTCCCGCCCGCGCCCGCCCTCGAACTCAACTTCCGCCCCGATCCCTCCCTTGGCGATGGCGCCTGGGCGAATCATCCCTGGCTGCAGGAACTTCCCAAGCCCCTGACGCGCATCACCTGGGACAATGTGCTGCTGGTGAGTCCCGCGACCGCCCGCGCGCTCAAACTTTCCGAGGACCCCGATCACCAATCCCGCCAGGTGCAGAACGCCGCCGCCGTCACTGTCGGCGGCACTACCCTGAACATTCCCTACTGGGTGCAGCCCGGCCAGCCGGACGACACGCTCACCGTTCATCTCGGCGGAGGGCGCACCCGCGGCGGCGAGATCCAGGCCAATGTCGGCGTGAACGTCAACCCGCTGCGCCGCCGGGACGCGCTCTGGTCCACGGGGGCCGCCGTCGCCATTTCCAGGGTGAAACACACCATCGCCTGCACCCAATCCACGCAGCTCCAGGCCGAGCGCGAAATCGTCAAATCCCGCGACCTCTCCGCCCTCAAGAACGCGTCCGGTCTCCACGCCCCCGATCTCTACGGCACGCAAACCGACAAGGACGGCAAAACCGTCCACCTCTCCCTTTACGATGAACCCCGCTACACCGGCTACAAGTGGGGCATGGTCATCGACCTCACCGCCTGCATCGGCTGCAACGCCTGCGTCATCGCCTGCCAGGCCGAAAACAACATCCCGTGCGTCGGCAAAGAGCAGGTGCTCAAATCCCGCGAAATGCACTGGCTCCGCATCGACGCCTACTACGGCGAAAAGGACACCGGCTCGCTGAACGCCGCCGAAGCCGCCGACAAAATCCATTTTCAGCCCATGCTCTGCCAGCACTGCGAAAACGCCCCCTGCGAACTCGTCTGCCCCGTCGAAGCCACCAGCCACTCCGACGAAGGCCTCAACGAAATGACCTACAACCGCTGCGTCGGCACGCGCTACTGCTCCAACAATTGCCCCTACAAAGTCCGCCGCTTCAACTTCCTCCAGTACAACGACCACGACCAGCCCACCCTCTCGATGCAGAAAAATCCCAACGTCACCGTTCGCAGCCGCGGCGTGATGGAAAAATGCACCTACTGCGTCCAGCGACTCAACGCCCACCGCATCGACGCCAAACGCGACTGGGCCAAAAACGACCGCGCCGGAAAACCCACCGAGATGCGCGACACGCCGCAGGACCCCTGGGCCCCGCCGCAGCCGCTCCCCCGCATCTCGGTCATGACCGCCTGCCAGCAGGGCTGTCCGACCGAAGCCATCATCTTCGGCGACCTCAACGACAAGGACACCTATGCGTCGGTCCTGAAGCGCGAACAACCCTTCGCGGCGGTCAGCTACGGCGTCCTCACCGAACTCAACACGCAGCCGCGCACGAGTTACCTCGAGCGGCTCACCAACAAGAATCCGGCCCTCCCGCATGCGGCCGAAACCCGCGCCGCTGCCACGCCGCCCGCCCCGCCGGGAGGCCGCCAATGAGCACCACCCACCTCGTCACCAACGCCCCGCACGAAGACGAACTCGATCCCGTGATCTCCCCCGACCACACCTACGCCACCGCCACCGACAAGATCACCACCATCGTCCGCCGGCCTCTCTCGCTCTCCTGGGTCTTCGGCTTCGGCATCGCCTTCATGGGCCTGATGCTCTTCAACACCGCCGTCACCTGGCTTTTCATCTGGGGCGTCGGCGTCTGGGGCGTCAACATTCCCGTCGCCTGGGGTTTCGCCATCACCAACTTCGTCTGGTGGATCGGCATCGGTCACGCCGGCACCTTCATCTCCGCCTTCCTGCTCCTGCTCCGGCAGGAATGGCGAACCTCCATCAACCGCTTCGCCGAGGCCATGACCCTCTTCGCCGTGGCCTGCGCCGGCATGTTCCCCATCCTCCACCTCGGCCGGCCCTGGTTTTTCTATTTCCTCTTTCCCTACCCCAACACGATGAACCTCTGGCCCCAGTTCCGCTCGCCGCTGGTGTGGGATGTCTTCGCCGTCTCCACCTACGGCACCGTCTCGCTTGTGTTCTGGTACGTCGGCCTGATCCCGGACCTCGCCACCCTGCGCGACGACGCCCGACAGTCCCGCGCCGCCCGCACCCTCTACGGCTTCTTCGCCCTCGGCTGGCGCGGCGCTTCCCGCCACTGGCACCGCTACCACAAGGCCTACCTCCTCCTCGCCGGCCTCGCCGCCCCGCTGGTCGTCTCCGTCCACTCGGTCGTCGGCATGGACTTCGCTTCCGCCGTCGTGCCCGGCTGGCACTCCACCATTTTCCCGCCCTACTTTGTCGCCGGGGCCATCTACTCCGGCTTCGCCATGGTCGTCACCCTCGCCGTCCCCATGCGCGCCATCTACGGCCTGCAGGACATGATCACCCTCAAGCACCTCGACGGCTGCGCCAAGCTCATGCTCGTCACCGGCCTCATCGTCTGCTACGGCTATTACACCGAAAACTTCATGGCCTGGTACTCCGGATCCGTCTACGAAATGGGCATGACCCACGACCGCTGGCTCGGACCCTACTGGCCCGCCTGGTGGGCACTGGTCTTCTGTAACTGCGTCGTCCCCCAGTTCCTCTGGTCCTCCCGCATCCGCCGCTCCCCCTGGATCCTCTTCATCGCCTCCCTCCTCATCAACGTCGGCATGTGGCTCGAACGGTTCATCATCGTCTGCCAATCCCTGCACCACGATTATCTCCCCTCCGCCTGGGAAATGTACTACCCGACGATCTGGGACTGGGCCACCTTCATCGGCACCCTGGGCCTGTTCTTCACGCTCTTCTTCCTCTTCTGCCGCTACCTGCCCGTGATCGCCGTCTCCGAAATCCGCGAGCTCGTCCACCACAAGGGCCGCGCCGAAGGCACGCACGCCGCCGTCCGCCGCACCGGCCTCCAGCAGGGCAGCGGGGGGGTGACGCCATGAGCACGCACCGGCCGCACACCTACGGCGTCGTCGGCGAATTCGCCTCCGCCGAAGCCCTTCTCGATGCCGCCAGAAAAGTCCACGACGCCGGCTACAAAAAGGCCGAGGCCTACTCCCCCTTCCCCGTCGAAGGCCTTGCCGAAGCGCTCGGCTTCCACCATTCTCCCGTCGCCCTTCTCACGCTCCTCGCGGGCATCACCGGCGGGGCCACCGGCTTTTTCATGTGCTGGTACGCCAACGT
>JBEHXY010000056.1:0-14229 GCA_048498455.1 Planctomycetota bacterium
TTGGGCGCCTGACGCAGCATCGAGCGGAGAATCTTGGCGAAGGAGAGGCCGATCTGCTCACGCACCTGGCACTGGTTGATGCCAGGGAAGTTGTATTCGACGGGGTCTTCGGCGGTGATGATCTTGCGGTCAGGCTTGTTGAGTTCCTGCAGGGCGCCGTAGAGGGTGGTGGTCTTACCCGAACCGGTCGGGCCGGTGACGAGGAAGATGCCGTTGGGGCGGGAGATGATGCGTTTGAACTTGTTGTAGTCTTCCTCTTCGAAGCCCATGGCCTGGATGCCGATCTTCACGTTGTCGGGGCGGAGAATACGGAGGACGCTGGATTCGCCGTGGTAGCCGGGGAGGGTAGAGACGCGGAAGTCGATGTTCTTGTCATCGACGGCCATCTTGATGCGGCCGTCCTGGGGGAGTCGCTTTTCGGCGATGTCCATGCCGGACATGATCTTGAGGCGGGCGAGGACGGGGGACTGCATGCGCTTGGGGATGTTGTCGCGCTCGACGCAGACGCCGTCGATGCGGTAGCGGACGCGGACGCGGTCCTTCATCGGTTCAATGTGAATATCCGATGCGCGGGACTTCACGGCTTCGGAAATGATCGCGCTGACGAGCTTGATGATGGGGGCGTCGTCGCCGATGGACTTGATGTCGATCGACTGGCCGCGGTCCATGGAGGCCCCGCGGTCGATGGAGCTGACCCGGCGGACGGCTTCGTCGATGGAGGCCTTTTCCTGGGAGAACATGCGGTCGATCTGGTGCTGGATCTTGGATTTGACGGCGAGGCAGGTTTCGATTTTCGTGTTGAGGCGGAACTTGAGCGCGTCGATGGTGTCGATGTCGGTGGGATCGCCGATGACGATGCGAAGCACGCCGTCGCGCTTGTCGAGGGGCAGTACCTGGTGCTTGCGGATCAGGTCGGGGGGAATCAGGCCGACGTTGGAGACGGCGAGCGCGGACTTGTCGAGGTCGATGTATTCCATGTCGTACTGCATGGCGAGGGCCTTGGTGACCTCTTCCTCGGAAGCGAGTTTGAGCTCGAGGACGACTTCGTGGAGGGGCTTGCGGGTCTTGGCGGCTTCGTCGTTGGCTTTCTGGACGTCGGCCGGCTTGAGCGAGCCCATTTCCTTGAGAATCTCGGTGATTTCGCTGCGTTTCCGCGCCATAACAACCTCACTGTACGGCTGCCCGGTGGCACCGGGGAGCAGGTGACGCGGGCGGTCAGGAGGAGCCCCCCTACCGCCGGCTGGACAACTCTGGACTGGAAGGAATGGTGACGCGCATGGTGTCTGGGAACGCCATCATCTCCATCATCTTACGGAGGACGCTGAGCCGGGGTCAAGGTGGAAACTCAACGCGTGCGGTGGGTTTTTTATGCGGCATCGCCGCGATTTGTGCACGAACGCACGAAGGCGCAGGCGCGTTGCCCGCGTCCATTCAAATCGGGACGCATCCGCGCACCGGGCAACTGGCGGGATGGGGGGTTTGCCGGATGGGGGCGGGCAAACTAGACTTCGCGGCGTGCTTCCCGAGGAGACGCATGACCGCCATTCAACCCCGCACGTTTGACCAGCTGGCCCGCCTTGAGGGCCTCAGCGAACGGTCGATGATCGAGCATTATCGCCTGTACGAAGGGTACGTCCGGAAATTCAACGACCTTTCCGACAAACTCCGGAGCCTGCAACGGGCGGAGACGGTCTACGCCGGCGCCGACAGCGAAAGCGTCAAGGTGGACCTCACCTATGCCCTGGGGGCCATCAAGAACCACGAGCTGTTCTTTGAGATCCTGCGGCCGGCGGGCGGCACGGCAGCGAGCACGCCCGAGGGGCTGCTGGCCGATGCGATCAAGGCCAGCTTTCACAGCTTTCCGCAGTACCTAGCGGACCTGAAGCAGACCGCGGTGCTGGGTCGCGGCTGGGCGTGGACGGCGTTTGACCTCGATCACGGGACGCTCTTCAACTATGCCGGCGTGCGCAACGGCATCCCGGTGTGGAACACCATTCCCATCGTGGGCATCGATCTGTACGGACATGCCTATTTCTATGATTTCGGGTCGAACAAGGCGGGGTACATCGACGTGGTGCTGCGGAGTGTCGACTGGCAGAAAGTGGCGGCGCGGCTGGCCGCGGCGCAGCGCCGGCGGGCGGTGGGGTGAGCCCTGGCCAGACGGGGCGAGTGGACGGGCAAGAGGAACGAGCCAAATGAAAGACGGCGACCGTGAGAGCGGCCGCCGTCTTTGGTTTTATCGACGATGCAGTTTGCGATCGGGCAGCTTACCTGGCGGTGCTGTAAAGCTCCGCGGCGCGCTTCCAGTTGATCGCTTCCCAGATGCCGGAGAGATAGTCCGGACGGCGGTTCTGGTATTTCAGGTAATAGGCGTGCTCCCACACGTCGACGCCCAGCACCGGCTTGCCGGCGGTGGCGCCGGTCGGGGTCAGGACGCTTTCGGGCATGATCGGGTTGTCCTGGTTGGCGGTGGAGGTGATGGCCAGCTTGCCATCCTTGACGATCAGCCAGGCCCAGCCCGAGCCGAAGCGCTTGGCGCCCGCTTCCTGGAACTTCGTTTTGAAATCGGCAAAGCTGCCGAAGGATGACTTGATGGCGTCGGCGAGTTCGCCGCTGGGTTCGCCGCCGCCGCCGGAAGCCTTGGGCGCGAGCAGGGTCCAGAACAGGGAGTGGTTGACGTGGCCGCCGCCATTGTTGCGGATGGCCGCCCGGACGTCGTCGGGCACGCTGGTCAGGTTCTTGATGAGATCTTCCGCAGACTTGCTCTCGAGATCGGGCTTGCCGGCGGTGGCCGCATTGAAGTTGGTCACATAGGCCTGGTGATGTTTGCCATGATGGATCTGCATCGTGGCGGTATCGATCACCGGCTCAAGGGCGGAGGCATCGTACGGGAGCGGCGGAAGTGTTGCGGGCATGAGTGTTCCCCAAAGAAGAGTGGTCCATGGAAATGGCGGGCCCGGTGAGAGCGCCATCGCGCAACGGCACATTCGCAATTCCGGGCCGTGAGGATTCGTTATAGGTCCATCACGCCGCCCCGGTCAAGTTCTTTGGACAACCTCTTTGGTGAAGCTGCCTGACCAAGCTCGCAGGTGGAGGTCCGTGCGGGCAGCTTATGGCGCCACGGGATCTGACGAGCCAGCGGATCCGCCGAAGCTGGGCGGGAACTTGAAGTCGGCCTTGCTGCCGTCGAGTGTCCGGTTGGTGGTCTCCTTGGGTTTCACTTCGACGTTGGCGCACCACATGAAAAACCGCGTGTCGACCTTGGTGGCCGCAAAGGCGACCCAGGTGCCCTTGGGGGCGCCGGAGAAGGTGACCTTGCCGCTGGCATCGGTGACGCCCTCGGCAATCACGGTGTTCTGGCCCTTTTCGAGCGCCGGGATCATGACAGTCTCGGTGTAGGTCTGCAGCAGCCCGGGCGTGGAGAGCGGGCTGGGGCCGGTGTTGGCGATGTACATGTAGGGAAGCTGGTCGCGGAGCGACACGCCGGTTTCGAGCGCCGAGCCCACGGGCTCACACATCATGCGCTGGGCATTGGCAAAGGTTTCCTTGGGGAAGTGCTCGTTGTTCGAGGGCGGATCGTGCCAGCCGCCCTGGCCGTCGGTGAACTGCTGCAGCACTTCCTTCGTGCGCTCATAGGCGGTGGGAAGGACCGGGCCGAGATCGCGGCGCGTGGCCCCACGAAGGAGCAGCACCTTCACGTTGGTCAGCGGCGTCGAGCCATTGGTCAGCGTCACCACCACGGTGCCTTCGTTCTGGCGGTATTCCTTGTGCGGGTACTGCGCCACGGCCAGCGGCGTGAGCGGCTTTTCGCCGATGTCGACCTGCGTGAGATCGACGCGCGACAGGCCCTTGATTTCCAGCATCGTGGGACGCTCGCCCTTGTCGAACTGGAACACCCATTCCTCGATGGCGGACCCGCCGGGCTCGTCGTCGGCGGTGTGGCCGTTGTCCAGGGGCGTGGCGACGAACCGCCGCCCGGCGTCAAGATAGCCGATCGGGTAGTACTGCCGGTTGGAGCTGGTGACCAGCCGGACCGCGGTGGCGGTGACGCGGAAGTAGGCGTCGACGTCGGTGCCGCCGGAGATTTCGCAACGCAGCAGCAGGCCCTCTTTGCCATCCTGGATGTGCAGGCGTTTCATTTCGTCGGGATGGGCGGCGGTGATCAGCTGGGCGGCCTTCACCTGGAGGCCGTTGTTGAGCGTTTCCAGCTGGCCATACTGCACCACGTTGCGGTAGCCGTACGATTCATCCGCGAGGTTGGGATGGACGGAGGCGAAGGGGCGATTGCCGCCCAGGCCGCGGCCCGAAGCAAGGTTCCAGAAGGCCATGGTGAAGCCTTCCGGCGACAGCCACACGTTTTTGCCCTCGGCGGGGGCGCCGGGGGTGCTGGATTGCATGCGGGTCGGGCTGTCGAAGCGGTCGTAGCCCAGGATGGTGCTCTTGAGCGGCAGCATTTCGACGCCCAGCACGGTGGTTCCGACCGTGAGCAGGCCGGCCAACAAGCCGAACACCGCCCCGACGCCGCGGTCGACGGCTTTGGGCAGGCGGATGTTCTTGGGGATCGCCGCGTCGCTGATGAGTTTGCACACGAGGTAGGTGCCCAGGAAGAGCACCAGGAAGGTGACGCCGCGGGCGAAGTCGGGCTTCCACCCGGCCATGAAGTGCTGCAGGGGTTCAAAGTACGCCATCGCCACCAGCGAAGCGAACCCCGCCGAGACCAGCCCCAGCAGCGCGGTGAGCGTGCCCTGACTCGCGAGGTAGGACATCATGATCAGCACGAGCAACAGTGCGAATCCGGTAAACAACATAAGACACCACGCTTTTCGATTCTGCCTTTGGGGGAAACCACCCTGCCACGCCTGCGTTCACATCGAATCACCCCGCCCCGGCCGGCGCTTACTTTTTCACCGGCGGGCCCTTGCCCTTCTGCGGCGGGGCGGACGGTTTTTCCCCCACCACGCGGGTCACCTCGTTGATCGCGGTGACGCCCGCGGCGAACTTCCGGATCCCATGCTCGATCAGCAGGATCATGTTGGACTTGCGGCCAATGGCCTTGAGCTGTGTGACGTTGGCGCCGGCGTTAAGGGCCTTGCGCATCTCGTCGTTGATGACGAGCACTTCAAAGATGCCGGTGCGGCCGCGGAAACCCACGCCGGCGCAGTCCGGGCAGGTGATCTTGTTGCCTTTTTTATCGAGGATCGGACCCGTGTTGGCCTTGAAGCTCTGGATGTTTTTCCCGATCGGCAGGTTCAGCCGCTTGAGCGTTCCCTCGTCGGCGGTGTAGGGAACCTTGCAGGTCGGACAGAGCATCCGGACCAGGCGCTGTGCGACCACCGCACGCAGCGCGGCGACCGCCTGCTCGCGGTCGCTGACCAGCGAGAGCCAGCGCTCCAGGCCGGCGAAGCTGTCCAGGGCGGACGTGCCCACGTACACCCGTGCTTCGTCCGCGGAGCGCACCACGAGGTCTGCGGCGGCGGCATCGTTGACATCCGGCGCCAGAACGACCGTCGGATCTTTCAGGAACACCGAGGTGAGCGCCTTGGCGTAGGAGGTGTCGCCGGTGGGTTCAAACTTGACTGTGGTGACGCCTTCGATCTCGGTCTGCGGGTTGATTTCCAGCGTGTAGATCGAGTTGGTGAATGCATCGTGGGCACGCACCAGGGCGTACAGCGAGGCGGTGCGGCCGTGGCCCTTGGGCGCGGCCACCACCACCACCCCCTTGGTGTCCTTGGCGATTTCCTTGAGCTCGTTGAGCTGGTCGGTCGAGAGGCCGATGCTGTCGAGCTTGTATTCCCACTGGCTCTTTTCGTTGGCCGTCAGGCTGACCCGTTCTCCCGCGGTGGACCCGGAAGTGCGGACCGTCCAGGTGGTGGCGGCGCCTTCGATGTCGCGCACCTTGAACACGCCGGTCTGCGGCTTGCGGCGTTCCTCCAGGGACAGGCCGGCGAGCGTCTTGAAGAACTGGATGGCCGATTCACCGGTCTGGCGGCTCTGCGCCGGCTGGGCGGCGGGCAGACCGTCGGTGGTCATCACGCAGCTGTAACCCGCATCGGTCGGGGCCATCTCCACAAATTCCGCGCGCCGGGTCAAGGCCGCCACCATCAGCTGATCGCCCGCGGCAAGGCCGGCGGCCATGGGATCGTCGGCCTTGGGCAGCGGGAACTGCGAGTCGTTTTTCTTGAGATAGGTCAGCTGCGCCTGGGTGGCGTTTTTCTTCATTTCGCTGCGGTACTTCTTTTCCTTCAGCGACGCCATCAGCCCCGCCAGCAGGTGCCCTTCCACCGGGCCCAGCGCATCCACCCGCACCTTCCAGTACACCCCGATGAACACCCCCACGATGATCAGGTTGACGACCAGGCCGATAACGAACAGCGGCATGCTGACCCACACCAGGAACATCAGCCCCAGGATCCCCGCGGTGGTCAGGTTCCAGGTGATTTCCTTCTGCTTCACCAGGTTCTTGTTGACGTCGTTTGCCACGAACGTCGCAAACCGTCCCCACAGGATCAGCGAAACGAAAGCGAGGGCCCATTCCACAATATTGAGATAATCAAACATGCGCGAATCCCGTGAGGGGTCTCCGGTTGCCATCTGTCCGCAGGCGACGCCGCGCGCCCGTCCTCCCTCCCCGCTGCCACCGACGCCGCCCCCGCACACCCGTCACATCGTGCTGATGCCCTTGAGCCGCATCCGCAGTTCGTCCGGGTTGGGCGAGGCGAGCAGCGCTTCCTTGGAGGAAATCGTTTCGCTCATCACGTAGTCGGCGAGCATCTCGTTGAAGTCGATGCTGCCGGTGCCCTTTTCCTTGCGGATGATGGTGCCCAGTTCCGCTTCGCGCTCTTCGAGGATGTACTTGCGCACCGACGGCGAGTTGAGCATGACCTCCACCACCGGGACGCGCTTGCGCTTCAGCCCGGGTACGAGCTTCTGGAAGGCGACGCACACGATGTTGGCGGCCAGGGCCTGGCGGATGTTGTCGTGGAGTTCCTGCGGGAACAGCTCCAGGATACGGGTGATGCAGCCCGGGGCGGAGGAGGCGTGGATCGTTGAGAAGACCAGGTGGCCCGTTTCCGCCGCGGTGATGGCCGCCGAGAAGGTGGCGCGATCGCGCATTTCGCCGATCAGGATGACGTCGGGGTCTTCACGCATCATGGCCCGGATGCCGGCGTCCCAGGAATCGACATCGAGGCCGATTTCGCGCTGGTTGATCAGCGATTTGTTGTCGCTGTACGAATATTCGATCGGGTCTTCGAGGGTGACAATGTGGACGGCCTTGGTGTCGTTGATCTGGCCGAGCATCGCCGCGATGGTCGTCGACTTCCCCGAGCCGGTGATGCCCGCGAGGATGATCAGCCCCTGTTCGACCTCGGCGACCTTGGAAAAAATTTCGGGGATGCCCAAGTCCTTGTAATTGGGGACCTTGGGATTGATGCGGCGAGCGACCAGCGAGGTGGTGCCGCGCTGCCGGAAGATGTTGACGCGGAAGCGGTCGATCTTGTTGATCGCGTAGGCGAGGTCGACGGTTCCGTGCTCGTGGAAATGGTGCAGCTGTTCGGGGTTGAGCATTTCCTCGATCATCGAATCCATGTCGAGGGGGTCGATGGGATCGGTTTTCAGATTTTGCAGATCGCCATGGATGCGGATCCGCGGCACGACTTCGGATTTGAGATGGAGATCGGAGCCGTCGACCTTGACGACGGTTTTGAAATACATGTCGATCCGGTTGCGTTTACGTCGTTCGCCCAGGCCCGGGGTAGGCCCCTCGTTGGCCTGGGTGGGGACGGGTGCGGGGATGGGGGAACCAGAACCCGCGGCAGCGGCCGCCGGATCAACGGGCATCGTGTCAGACATATTTCCTCACCTGCCACTTGAGAGAGCGTTATGCCAATTTCGCCACTGTGCGCAGTATGCCGTAAGTATAGCATGGCGACAAGACTTCGCTGGCGGGTTTGTTGGAGGGCGGGGCGGCCGCATTTAGATGAAAAAAGCAGCAGGCAGGGCGTCTGTAGGGTGGTGCAGCGCGGGGGCGGGCATCCATGGAGGTGGAAGATGGGCAGATATGTAAGTGGCGTGGTGTTGGCGATCGCGGCGGGCGTGGCGGCGGGGGCGACGCGGCCGCCGGCGCTGGAGCCCTTCGCGCTGGTGCAGGCCGTGGGCGGGGGCGAGGGGAGCGGGCCGCGAACAGATTTGCCCGCCCCGGCGACCCGCCCCAACGCGTGGACGGTCACCCAAGCCAGGGCGGAGCTCAGCGGGCCGACTTTGGAAATCCCCGCGGAACAGGAGCTCAGCGGCAATGCCGTTCCTTATTACCTGGCCGCCGTGGCGGACCTGCGAAATCTCCGGCAGCAGGATTTTGATGCGGAAAAGTTGTTGGCCCTGCTCGATGCGCCCCTCGATGCCCTCAAGGCGGAGGATGTGCGGGTGCTGGGCCTGAGCGATTCGGAGACCACCCTGCGATGGTTGCGGCAGGCGGTGCGGCGGCCCAGCGTGGAATGGCCCAATGATGCCGGAGCCGAGGGGCAGCAGGGGCTGCTGGTGGACATTTCGGGATTGCGGCTGCTGCTGACGCGCCTGGCCCTGGATATCCGGTGGGAGATTCACGAGGGACGTCCGGAGGGCGCGATCGAGCGTCTGCGCTGGGGATATGCGCTGATCGACGCCATGGCCAAGTCGCGCCGGCTGATCATGCGCGTGGCGGCAGCGGGAGATGAGCGTCTGCTCACCGCACGGGTGGCCGAGCTGGTGAAGCGGCCCGGGAGTTCGAACCTGGGTTGGGCGCTTGCGGAGCTGCCCGCGCTGGGCACGCGTATGGGCGATGCCGAGCGCGAGGATGCGGCGTATCTTTATGAAATGGCGCCGGAGCTCGGGCGGTTGCGGGACGGCTCGTTTGTGCAGGCGGATTGGGATGCGTTCGTCGCGCGGCTGGCCGATCCCAAAGGGTTTCTTCCCGAGGGGGCCGTGGGCTACAACGTGTCGACGCAGACGCCGGCGGAGCGGAAGGCCCTGGCCGAAAAAGCGCTGACCGAGGCGTTGCCCCGGGCCAGGGAGTGGCTGGGGGCGGCGGCTGCAGGAAAGGGCGATGGCGAGGTGCTGGCACGCTATCTGACGGGGACGTTTGACGCCCAGGTGGCGGCGGCCACACGCCTGACCGCGTTGCCCTTTGCCGAGGCCCATCCACGCTTGCGCGCGGCCGGCAAAACCATGGCGGCGGATCGGGATGCGAATTTCCTGCTGCCGCTGGGCGCGGGTTCGCCGGATTCCGCCTACGCCCTGATGGCGCGGGCGGATCGAGGGGTCGCGATGTTGCGCGTCGTGGAGGGGGTGCGCGATTTTGCAGCGCGGCATGACGGACGACTGCCCGAGACGCTCGCGGCGGTGACCGAGTTGCCGGTGCCGGCGGATCCGATCACGGGGGCGGCGTTCGGCTATGGGGTGCAGGGGGAGGAGGCGACGCTGTCAGCCACCGCGCCGGAGGGCCTTGGGCCGCGGTACGCCGAGAGCTGGACCCTTCGGATCAGTAAGTGAGGGCGTCGAGACCGGTGAATCCGAGCGCCTCTTTCGTGAAGAAAGGCTCCGCGTAGGTCCGGTTGATCGTTCCGCCGAAGTAACTGCCGATCGTCGAAATGTAGCGCACCACCGCCCCCGCCTCGGTCCCGATTTTCCCCGTGTAAAACTGCGAGGGGTAGCACTCGATCGCCGCCAGCTTCTTTTCCCAGAAAGGCGTGATGTCGAGGCAGAAGCTGGCGGGGAAATTGAACCGCAGGTGCGTGCAGAAATAATAGATGATGCGTTTGCAGTACCACGGTTCACCGGGAATCGTCGACTTGGTGAGTTTGCCATCGAAACGGGCGTCTTCGCCGATGCGCGTCACCGCCAGATGGTCGGGGTGGGCGTCCTCTGGATAGGGCAGAAAGATCACCTCCGGCCGCAGTTGCCGGTAGATGGCCGCCACCCGGTGCCGCGCCTCGATGGTGTGAACCACCTCACGATTCTTCAGGCCAACCGCCACGCGCTGCACCCCCAGGACCCTGGCCGCGGCGGCCGCTTCTTTCGCGCGAATTTCTTCGCTGCCAAAGGGCGTCGGCTCGCCGGTGGTCATGTCCACCAGCGTGACCTGGTGTCCCGCGGCCACCAGGAGGGCGATCGTTCCCCCCATCGCCAGTTCCTGATCATCCGGGTGGGGTCCGACCACAGCAATTCGCACGACGCGCTCTCCTCTTTGCCGACCGTTCTACTTCGCCGGTTCCGCTTTGGCCGGCCCGCCGAAAGCGCCCGCGGGGGCGCCCGCCGCGGCGTTGAGATTCTCGCGCACCGCCGCCGGCGACCAGCTCCACACCAGGCGATTGCCCGCCCATCCCCACGCTGGGCCCACCAGCCCGAACTGCATGTACATGATGCCGTCCTTGTCGGAGCGCAGCCGGAAGGTGCCGCCGGGATGTTTGTCGAGCGCCCCCTGGGCGTCCGCCAGCAGCTTGTCGAGCTGCTTGTGCGCCAAGGTCCCGGCCGCGACCCCGCCGCCGTCGGCGGAAGCGATCGCCGTCACCATCAGCGGAATGCCCAGCGGGTGCTGCGGAAAATCATGCACCAGCACAATGTGCTCCGCCTTGCTCAGCACGTCCTTCTGCAGATCCACCCCGTGCCGGGCGGCGAATTTCTTCACCTTCGCGTCCACCGGCAATTCCCCCTCCTCCGTCAAAATCGCATCGAGCAGCGCCGTCACCCGCGCATACAACCCCGGCCAGTCCACATCCAGCGCCAGGTAACTCGTCGCGCCCGGCGGAACGATTTTCACCAGCGGCGAATCCGCCGGCAGCGCCACCGTCCAGGGCGTCGCCTTGATCGTGCCTCCCCGCACCACGCCAAAGTCCATCGACACCACCCGCCCCTGCCGCCGCGCCGAAAACAGCGCCTTGTCGGCATCGGAAAGTTCCAGCGCCTGGAAAATCCGCCCGAGGAGCGTCCGCTGGATCGCTTCGGGAAAGCGCTCCCGAAAGGCTTTCGGGGCCGCATAAACGCGCGCGAACACCTCGCCCGCCGACCCCACTTTCGCCGCGCCGGCGTCCACCCCTTTGACCGTATCCGCCCAGGGCACGCCCCCCACCGCCCGATCCGCCAGGTAATGCTCCATCGCCCCCGCACCGAAGCCCAGCACAAAGACATCCTTCTCCTGCGTCCACCCCAGTTTCAGCCACGCCGGCCAGCGCGTGTCGCTGAATTCCACGAACTCCCGTCCGTTTTCCGCCGCTTTTTTCACCGTCTGCCGGGAAGTTTCGCGCGTCGACACGTGATCCAGCAGCGCCGTGATCCGCCGCAGCATTTCGTCCGGACGCCCCTTGGTGTCCACCAGCCACACCAGCTGGAAGCTCTTGCACATCAGCCCGTCGTGCGGCCCGGCGGTCAGCTCCGCATCCAGCCAGCCGATGCAGAAATGCCGGTTGCCCGTCATCGCCGCCAGCCCCAGCGCGTCCCCCGCCACGCTCACCTCCCGGGGCAGCACGCCCACCGCCCGGAGCGCCTCGAAGCCAATATCCATCAGCCCCCCGGTGCCGCTGCCCGCGCGCGCGATCCCCCCCACGGTGGGATCGACCTCGATAAAGCCCAGGGCATCCTCGGGCAGCCGCCCATTCAGGGGTTCGGCCGCGGAAGCCGTCGGGCAAGCCAGCAGCAGCGCCGCCAGCGTCAGGCATTTCGTGAGGGAATGAACCATCCGTGAATTCTCGCCCCTCCCCACCGCAAGTCAAACGCACAAAAAATCGGGGTCGCTTCCAGGGCGCGGCCGCCGCCCGCTCACTGGTGCTGCCGGCGGATGATCATGTCGAAATTCTTCACCATCGACCGGTACATCGCCCACACGATGAGGCAGTAGGTCAGCGAGGAGATCGCGATCGCCACCATCAGCAGCACCCGGCCGAACCATTCCGGCGCGTCCGTTTCGAAGGTCCCGCCGGGACCAAACGACGAGCTCGCGGTCTCCTGCGGATTCACCAGGATACAGATCGCGGTGTAGGGCGAAAACGCGGAGACGAACACGCCGAAGCCGCTCAGCTTTGATGCCGCCGTGAAGCCGCACACCCCCAGCACGCTGCAGATGCCCGCCAGCACCGCCACCGACGCCATCACCGCCACGATCGTCCGCGACCACTTCAGCGACAGCTGCAACCCCAGCATGCACGCCCACGCCAGCATCACCGTCAGCAGGATCGGCAGCGTGAGAATCGACTCCGGCCACACCACCCACTCCCGCGTGCCCCCTTTGAACAGCAGGCTGGCCATGCAATCGTAAAGAACCACCAGGGCGATCGTCAGCGTCGGCACCGCCGCAAACGGCAGCATGAAGCTCACCAGCCCGCGCAGCTTGCCCCAGATGTAGTAGCGCGACGTGATCGGCGTGACCAGGAGCAGGTCCAGCGTCTGGCTTTCGCGTTCCTTGGTCACCGCCGCCGCGGAGGTGTTGGTCGCCACCAGCAGGGACACCGAAAACTCCACCACCACCAGCCCCATCAGCACCTGCCGCGCCTGCTCCACCGTCAGCTTGCCGGTGTGATACAGGTACAAGAGTCCCAGCGCACAAAACAGGCCGACCAGAATTGTCACCCAGCGCGTCAGCCCGCGGCCCGAAAAGCCCGCCCGCGTCGCGGCCTCCCGCCACGCCACCGGGTTCTGCCACACCGCCCGCGACCGCCGCCCCTTGGCTTCTTTCCCGCGGCGGGCCAGGTTGCCCAGGAACGACCAGAAGCCGACCTCCGACCGCTGCGCGATGCGCCGCAGCACGATCGCCGACGGAATGACCAGCGCCAGGCTCGCCAGGGTCGTCAGGGCCACGTACATGTGCGCCGGGTACTGGAAAAACCAGCGGAGGAAGATGTTCGTGCCCGCCATGGAACTCAGGTCCGGCGTCGGATAGCTCGTCGCGCTCACCACCGATTCCAGCGCCAGGAAGGGATGAATCGTCGTCAGCCACGTGGTGTGCGAGCCGCCCGTCGCCAGGTCCACGCGCAGCCACCACGCGTCCACCAGGTAAATCGCCACCAGGTAAATCGCGTTGAACACGTAAAACCAGAAGACCGTTTTCCCCGAGCCCAGGCGAAACACCGCGATCGCGATCGCCAGCGAGCCCGTGAACAGCGCCGTCGAGAGCGCGATCGCAAACGACAGCGCGATGCTCGACGCCGTCACCCCGCCATACAGCAGCGTGATCGCAAACACCGGCACCCCGGAAAGCAGCAGCGCGATCACGTAATACAATCGCGAAAACAGCGAGCCCAGCACGATCTGCGCATTGGTCAGCGGTGTCGCCAGCAGGATGTTGTACGTCCGCGAGTCACGTTCCTGCGTGATCGCCGCCGCGCAAAAAACCGGCGCCAGCAGACAAATCATCCCCAGCTGCACATACGAAATCGCACTGAACACCTGCGACGACGCCTTCGCCAGCCCCGACAAACTCGTCGCCCGCGCATTGGCGCCCACCAGCGCGATCAGCAGCACCAGGATCAGCAACCCCAGGTACCCCCACCGCGTAAACGCATGCCGCAACCGCCGCCCCCCGGCGGTCACCACCCGCAACAGGATCGGATTGAACGGCCCAAGTTTGAGAATGTTGTAAGCTGCTGCCATGCCACCTGTCCGACTACGAATTCAGCACGAAGACACGAAGAAACGAAGGACACGAACAGATTAAAAAATGACGCGCCGGATGCCGTCTTTGAACAGTTCCACGTTGAAGTTCATGATGAATCCCAGCCGCTTTCCTGCAAGCTTCAAATAAGTTTTTAGCTGGCATTTAAAAAGTGGAATCAGGTTCTCGACGGCTTTGGTGTCGATGATCACCTGCTCCTCGACAAGCAGATCGAGCCGCAACGGGGTTCGCAGCACCCGGCCATCGTAGACGATGGGCACCTGCACCTGCCGGCGCACCTTCAACCCGCGCTTCTGCAAGTCATAAAACAAACATTCCTCGTAGACCGATTCCAGCAGCCCCGGGCCCATCTCCCGATGAACCGTAAATCCCGCATCCACGACGACGGCCGCCAACCGCTCCAATTCCTCCGGCGTATTCTCCCCATAGCCCTTCGTGCCCTTCGCCCCTTCGTGCCTTCGTGCTGAATCCGTTTCCATCTCACCCTCGCTCACTGCACCACCCCCTTGGTCAGGCGCATGAACGCCGTCTCCAGGTTCACTTCCTCTTCGCGCAGCAGCGTCAGCCGGTAATTCTCCCCGATGAGCTTCTGC
>JBEHXY010000057.1:0-14222 GCA_048498455.1 Planctomycetota bacterium
GTCGTCGCGTGGTGGACGGCCGGGCACGGTGAGCGCGGCGGTAGAGGCGTGTGAAGATGACGACGGCGGCGACGACCACGAGGATCACCAGCCCGATGGCCGAGACCATGAGGGCGGAACCGACGGTGAGATCACCGCGGAAGTGCAGCGCCCAGGGCGCGACCGTGAGGACGACGCCGATCATGAAAAAGAGTGCCATCAACATAGGGACCTCCTTGCTTAAAGTTCCCCCGGGGTGGTGCATCGCGCCGGATGCGGGTGGGTGCGGCGCCGCCCGCTGCGTTTCAGGCAGCGGTGCTTCCCGGGCGGGCTGGACTACCGGGGGTAGCGGCCTGCGAGCGAAGCGGCGCGGATCTGGAGTGACCTGGGGCATGTGCCTGTTCCTGTGTCATCCACGTTTCTAACCCGATCACGTTTCAACGCGACCCGGCTTTTTCCCATCTTGAAGTACGCGATGTTCCTGGGGCGTTGGTGCACATATTCATTCCGGTTGATATTCATTCTGGCGGGGATGGAGGGGCGCGGCGCGGGCAGCGGAGGAGGGCGGCGCGGGAGCGGGAGCGCCGGCCGGCCCGGAAAGATCGGTCACGAAGGGGGCGGCGGTGAACATGCTCTTTTCCTTGTCATAGGCAAACAGCACGATGCGCGAGCCCTTGGCGATGCGTTCGCCGGGGTGGGCCTTGCAGGAGACCTGCAGCAGATCGCCGGCGGAATTCCGCACCGCGGCCATTCCGAAGGAATCGTCGATGTCGTAGAGCGCCTCGGCGATGTGGCCGACCAGGTCCTGCCGGCGGGCGGGCGCCTCGTCGTTCAGGGGCACGACCTTGGCGATGCCGGCGGCACAGAGGCCGGTGAGCGCCATGCTGAGGAGGAAGGTCACGGGCAGCGAGATCGCGGGAACCAACGCCGTGGGTCCGAGTCCCTCCGAGAGCAGCACGTTGAGGGCGAAGCCGATGACGCCCCAGAGCAGCAGCAGGATCATGAGCCCGAGCGAGAGGGGCACCTTGCCCACGCCGAGCATGCCGAGGAAGGCGGCGAGGATGTTGGTGTCGCTGTCATGCTCGGCATCGTGATCGTGCTCTGCGTCGTGGTCGCCGTCGACATCGTGTTCGGCGGCGATGTCGTGGTCGGCGTCCATGTCGGCGTCGGCATCAAGGTCGGCATCCGCGTCGAGATCGGCATCCATATCCGCATCGACATCGGCGTCGCCGAAGGTGATGCCGGTGAAAATGAAGAGCCCGAGGTACACCAGGGCCAGGCCGAAGGGGACGATGAAGATGAGGTTCCACCAAGCCAAAAGCTCTGCGGGTTGCATCGCCAGGATCGTCGCCATGGTCATCGGAACCTCCTCTCCCGACGTCTCGAACCAGCCACCTTGGCGAAGCGCTTCAGCGAACGGTTCGATGAATCTAGAATCATGCTAGTGGATTGGCGGGGGGACGCAAGGGCAATCGCCTTGGGCTTCCATAACCAATGCATTTTCAACCACTTAATTCACACGATTTCGCAGGGATGGAAATGCAAAACGGGTCAAAAATGAGGGTGCCGATTCTTCGTATCAGCCGACGCGCAGCGGCCATCCTGCGGTTTATCCAAATCTTAACAAAGCCCGCCGGGGCACTCGCTATAAGGAGGGTTTCCCCCCGAGCAACGAAATTTTTGGGAACACCGCGCCGGGGGTGCGCATCGAAACCTTCTGCGGGGCGCGGGCGGGGAAAAAGGTCATGCGAGACACAAGG
The DNA here is from genome assembly GCA_048498455.1 of Planctomycetota bacterium. Lineage (GTDB taxonomy): Bacteria > Planctomycetota > Phycisphaerae > WQYP01 > WQYP01 > CALCHA01. Next base: position 1,740 of record JBEHXY010000057.1, read on the forward strand.
AGCAGGCGATGAAACGCACGCGATTGGCATTGGCGGTGGCGACGTTGTTGGCGGCGGCGGGATTCCTGGCGGCAGCGCCGGCGCCCGCGCCCAAGCCCCCGGCGGAAAAGCCGGTCGTCCAACTCGCGATCCTGCTGGACACCTCCAGCTCCATGGACGGCCTGATCGACCAGGCGAAAACGCAGCTCTGGTCCATCGTCAACGAGTTCGCCCGCGCCCGCATCAACGGGCAGCGGCCGGAGATCCAGGTCGCGCTTTATCACTATGGCACGCCCTCGCTGGGCAGCCAAACCAACTTCATCAAGCAGCTCGATGGGCTGACGACCGACCTCGACAAAATTTCCGAAGACCTCTTTTCGCTCAAGACCGACGGCGGCGATGAGTACTGCGGCGCGGTGATTGAAAAGGCCAGCGGGGAGCTGCAGTGGTCCACCGACAAGCATGCGTACAAGGCGATTTTCATCGCGGGCAACGAGCCTTTTTCGCAGGGGCCGGTGGATTTTCACGGGGCGTGCAAGGCGGCGATCGGGAAGGGGATCGTGGTGAACACGATTTTCTGCGGGCCGGAACAGGAAGGTGCGGCGACGGGGTGGAAGGAGGGGGCGACGCTGGCGGACGGGGCATTTCTGACGATCAACCAGAACGCGGCGACGGTGGCCATCGCCACGCCGCAGGACAAGGAGCTCGTGGAGCTGTCGACGAAATTGAACACGACGTACGTGCCTTTTGGGGCGGGTGGCGGCGCGGGCGGGCGGCGGCAGATGGCGCAGGATGCGAACGCGGCGGCGAGCCCGGCGGGGCCAACCGCGGCGGCGGAGCGCGCGACCGCCAAGGCGAGCGCGGCGTATTCCAATGGCACGTGGGACCTGGTGGATGCAGCGAAGGACAAGAAGGTGGATGTGGGGGCGATGAAGGAGGCGGAGCTGCCCGAGGACATGCGCAAGCTGGACGCCAAGGGGCGGGAGGACTACCTGGCGTCCAAGGCCAAGGAGCGAGCGGCGATCCAGAAGCAGGTGGCGGACCTGTCGGCGGCGCGGGCGAAATACCTGGCGGAGCATGCCAAGGACAAGGAGGCGACGCTGGGCACGGCGGTGATTTCGGCGGTTCACCAGCAGGGCGAGAAGGCGCAGATGACGTTCGACAAGCGGTAAGGGCGCGGCGGCGGGGTCGCGCGGCGTACATTGAGCCGCGCATCCTATAAGGGCACCGGCCGCCGGCGCGCATGGAGCGAACGGCTAGCTGAGGGCGAGGAGCCGCCGGCAGAGATCCACCAGGTTGGCGGACTGCAGCGGCGGCGGGTCGAGGGCGGGGCTCACGCCCTGCTCGTTGCGCGTGAGGAATGCCGCCTGCAGGCCCGCGCGGCCGGCGCCAAAGCAATCCCAGCCATGGGCCGCCACGAAGCCCACCTGCGACGCGGGCCCACCGGCCTTGCGGACGACGTGGGCGTACACCTCCGGCAGCGGCTTCCAGGCGTTGACCTCCTCAATCGAGAGCACGGCCTGCACATGCTCCAGCAGGCCGGCCTGTTGAAGCTGGTGCCGATTGAGCTCCGCCGCGCCGTTGGAGATGGTGAGGATCGCGACGTTGTTTTTGCGGAGCAGCGTGAAGGCCTCGGCGACGTCGGGATGGGGAGACAGCTCGCGGAAGCCGTTCATCACCTGGTCGATGGCGCCGAAGTCGACTTCCTGCTTCTTGGTGCTCAGCAGCACTTCGAGGCTGCCGCGGGCGACGGCGGCGAAGGGGCGGAAAGCGCCGGCGGCGGCCAGGGCAAAGCCATCGCGCAGGGTTTGGGCGAACCAGAGTTCGAGCGCCTCCCGGGGAAGGCCGGCCGCCACGAGGCGCGGCCGCAGGGGCTCGAGGGAGAAGAGGGTTTCCAGGACATCGAAGGCGACGGCGCGGAGGCGGGCCATGGGATGCTCCTTAAGGAAGGCGGCGGATCGGCGGCCGGTGCAGAGCGGCGGGGGGAGCGCCGCCCGTGGAAGCAGCGGCCGCAGGCATCGTAGGCGTTCTCTCACCTCCTGAGGATGCGATTGGTCTGGCGGGGTTCAGATAATTTCGCGTTCTTGCCCTCACAAATGACGCACTTTGGAAAGTTTTGAAGAAATCTTGCAAAAGTTTCCGCGGATGTTATTGTGACTGCACCTTTTGGTCAGAAAGCGTCACCTGCTTTCGCGTAGATGTTGCGGAAGTTCGGCGGCTATCGCGGGAGGCCTCATCGTGGGAAGGCCAGCGATAACTCCCGGCTTCCGCAGTATTTACCCACAGCAGGACCCCCGTCCGATCGGCCCTTTTGGGGGTCGCCGGCGGGCAGTCACCAGGCGGAGTCTTCCATGAGTGCAGCAGCGCTGGCCGGTCTCGATCGGCGGCAGGTTGAACAGCTCGTCCGTCAAGCCCTCAAGGCCCAGATGGCCTCCGGCACCGGCGGCGTGGGCGTCCCTGAAATGGTCAAGCCCCAGTCCTCCAACGCCGGCCCCAACCCCCTGCTGGTCAACGTCTCGGCCCGCCATATGCACGTCACGCAGGAGGACCTCGAGGTTCTCTTTGGACCGGGCTCCAAGCTCACCAAGCTCAAAGATCTTTACCAGGAAGGCGAGTTCGCCTCCGAGCAGATCGTCAACATCATCGGCCCCAAGAACCGCATGATCCCGGGGGTGCGCATTCTCGGGGGCATCCGCAAGTTCACGCAGATCGAGCTGTCCTACACCGACGGCATCTTCATGGGCATCGACCTGCCCCTGCGGATTTCCGGCGACATCAAGGGATCGGCCGGCTGCGTCGTCGTGGGCCCGCACGGGGCGCTGAACCTGCGGGAGGGCGTGATCCGCGCCGCCCGCCACGTGCACATGTCCGAAGCGGACATGAAGCACTTCCGCGTGAAGGACGGCGACACCATGAAACTCAAGATCGACGGGCCCTGCGGCCTCACGTTTGAAAACGTGAAGGTGCGATACCACCCGAAGGTCAAACTGGAAGTGCACATCGACACCGACGAGGGCAACGCCTGCCACCTGCAGACGGCGCATCGGATGGAATTGCTGAAATAAGTTTCAAGGCTCGAGTTTCAAGTTTCGAGAGACCCAAGGCTCCTGAAACCCCGACTCGACACTCGAAACCTGAAACTCGAAACTCAAAAGGAGAACTCATGGCGAACCAGGCACTGGGAATGATCGAGACGCGCGGTTTGACCGCGCTGATCGAGGCGAGCGACGCGATGCTCAAGGCGGCCAACGTGACGATGGCCGGCTGGGACAAGGTCGGCTCGGGCATGGTCACCAGCTTTGTCGTCGGTGACGTGGGCGCGGTGAAAGCGGCCGTGGACGCGGCGGCGGATTCGGCCGGCAAAATCGGCGAAGTGCTCGCGGTGCACGTGATCGCCCGCCCGCACGACGACCTGTTCAACCTGCTGCCCAAGAAGAAGGATGCGGGTGCGGGCGCGGCGGCCGTGCCGGGCGCTCCGAAGAAGTAAACAACCGAGACGACGGGTAATTGGTAATGGGTTAATTGGTAATTCGCTGGCGCGGCTGCGAGGCCCCCGCGAAGAACCGAACGCCGGTCTCCAATTACCAATTACTAGTTACCAATTACCAACGCGAGGATTCCATGGCCCAAGCTCTCGGCATTATCGAAACCAAAGGCGAAGTTCCCCTCATCGAAGCCACCGACGCGATGCTCAAGGCCGCGAACGTGAGCCTCGTGAAGACCCTGCAGATCGGCGGGGCGTATGTGACCGCGATCGTGACCGGCGATGTCGGCTCGGTGAAAGCCGCCGTCGACGCCGGCGCCGCCGCGGCCCAGCGTTCGGGCGAGCTCATCGCCGCCCACGTGATCGCCCGTCCGACCGAAGGCCTGATGAGCAACTTCTGATGATCGTCCTCGTCGCCAACATCGGCACCACCACCTTCAAGTTCAAGCTCTTCGACATGTCGAAGGGCGAGAGCGTGCTGGCCGAGGGTGCAGCCGACCGCATCGGGCAGGGCAACTCCGCGTGGAACCTGGTTCCCGCGGCGGGTCCTTCCGCCGGCCAGAAGCTTTCGGGCACGACGGACCTGGCGGACCACGCGGCGGCCATCGCGCTGCTGCTGGGCGAGCTGACCCGGGTGGGCGCGATCGCCTCGATCGACGACGTGCAGGCCATCGGGTTCAAGGCGGTGCATGGCGGGCCGATCTCCGGCGCCGCAAAGGTCGATGCGCACGTGCTGGCCACGATGCGCGAGTTCTCCGATGTCGCTCCGCTGCACAACCCGCCCTACATCGCCGCGATGGAAGCGTTCGCCCAACGGCTGCCCCGCGTTCCTCAGGTGGCGGCGTTTGAGACGGGCTTTCACCAGACGATCCCGCTCAAGCGGCAGGCCTATGCGATTCCGCACGAGTGGACCGAGAAGCTGGGCATCCGGCGGTACGGTTTCCACGGCGCGTCGCACCGCTACATCGCCACGCGGATGAAGGAAATCGCCCCGAATGCCCGCCGCATCATCAATCTGCACCTGGGTGGATCGTGCTCCGTGACCGCGATTGAAGATGGCAAGAGCGTCGCCAACAGCTTCGGCATGACCACGCAGACGGGCATTCCGCACGCCGCCCGCGTCGGCGACTTTGATGCCTTTGCGATGCTCAAGCTGCTCAAGCAGGGGCTGGACATCGACACGATCTGGAAGAAGCTGGGCAAGGAATCGGGCATGCTGGGCATGGCCGGCAGCCAGGACATGCGGGACGTGGAGACCAAGGCCGCGGCGGGCGACAAGCGGGCGCAGCTCGCGGTGGATGTGTTTGTGGAAGCGTGCCGCCATTATGTCGGCGCCTACCTCGCAGCCCTGCATGGTGCGGACGCGATCACCTTCACCGGCGGCATCGGGCAGAACGGCGCCGCCATCCGTGCGGCGATCCTCGAAGGCCTGGAATTCGCCGGCATCCGCCTCGACCCCGAAAAGAACAAATCCGCCCGCGGCAACATCGAGGCCCGCCTCGACGCGCCGGCCCCCGGCGGCGCCAGCAGCGTCCAGATATGGATGCTGCCGACCAACGAAGAACTCATCGTCGCAAGGCAAACCGTGGAAACCCTCAACAAAAAATAACCCTGCAAAAAGCTCGAAACGCAACGCTCGAAACATAAAGCTCGAAACATAAAAGCTCGAAACTGGAAACTCGAAACTCGAAACTCAAAGGAAACCCGCCATGGCGCAGCAAGCCCTCGGAATGATCGAATGCAAAGGCCTCATCGCCACGTTTGAAGCCGCCGACGCCGCCCTCAAGGCCGCCAACGTCACCTACAAGGGCCAGCACCGCGTGGGCAACGGCCTGGTGGCGATCCTGTTTGAAGGCGACGTCTCGGCGGTTCGCGCCGCGATCGATGCCGGCATCGCCGCCGGCGGCCGCCTGGGCCAGGTCGTCTCCAGCAGCGTGATCGCGCGGCCGCACGAAGACACCGCGAAGATCTAAACGACGTTTTGGTAATGGGTAATTAGTCATTGGTAGTTGCTGACGCCGTCTCGAACGCGCCCGCAGCTGCCGACCCACTAAGTCCCAATTACCAATTACCAGTTCCTAATTACCACCATCGGTGCCCCATGGACCAATCCTCCCTCATCCAAGCCGTCGTCCGCGAAGTGCTCTCGCAGCTGGGCACGTCCGCCGTTCCGGCGCCGCGGGCTTCCGCCGGCGCGTTCGGCGTGTTCAAGGACGTCAACCAGGCCGTCGATGCCGCCAAGCGCGCCCAGAAGCAGCTTGCCGACAAGGGCACCAAGGCCCGCGACACGATCTGCAAGTTGATCAAGCGCATCGCCATCGAGAACGCCGAGAGCTGGGGCAAGATCGAGCTCGAGGAATCCAAGGTCGGCCGGCTCGATCACAAGATCGAAAAGCTGCACTGGCTCGCCGGCGTCCCCGGCGTGGAGTTTCTCAAGAGCGTCGCCCACTCCGGCGACGAGGGCATCGGCATCGATGAGGCGGCCCCCTGGGGCGTCATCGGCGTGGTGACCCCGGTCACCCACTCCATCCCCACGCTGTCGGCCAACGCGATCAACATGATCGCCGCGGGGAACTCCATGGTCGTCAACGCCCATCCCAGCGGCTACAAGTGCGCAGTGATGGCGGTTCGCACCTACAACAAGGCGATCGCCGAGAAGTTCGGCATCGAAGACCTGATCTGCATCATCGATCCGCCGACGCTGGAATCCGCCAACGCCATCTTTGAACATCCGGATATCCCGCTCCTGGCGATCACCGGCGGCCCGGCGGTGGCCCGCGCCGCGATGTCCCAGAAAAAGCGCGCCGTCGTCGGCGGCCCCGGCAACCCGCCGGTGGTCATCGACGAAACCGCCGACCTCGACGTCGCCGCCATGGCGATCATTGCCGGCGGCAGCTTCGACAACAACCTGCTCTGCATCGGCGAAAAGGAAGTCTTCGTCGTCACCTCGGTGTTCGACCAGATGATGGACGCGATGGCCCGCCACGGCGCGGTGCGCCTGAACGCCACGCAGATTGATGCCCTCACCAAGAAAGCCTTCGCCTGGAAGGACAACCACTGGGCGGTGCAGAAGGAACTCGTCGGCAAGGATTGCTCCGTGCTCGCCGCCGCCGCCGGCATGAGCGGCGTGAAGTGCGACCTGCTTTACGGCGAGACCGATGAGAGCAACCCCTTCGTCCCCGAAGAACAGATGATGCCCTTCGTCCCGTTCGTCCGCGTGCCCAACTTTGAAAAGGCCCTCGAGCTGGCCGTCAAGCACGAACATGGCTTTGGCCACACGGCGATCATCCACTCAAACAACCTGAAGAACATCACCCGCATGGGCCGCGTGATGAACACGACGCTCTTCGTCGTCAACGGCCCCTGCACCGCGGCCCTGGGCGGCGGCGGCGAAGGCTACCCCAGCTACACCATCGCCACGCCCACCGGCGAAGGCGTCACCAACCCCCTGACCTTTACCCGCTTCCGCCGTCTGACGATGGCCGGAAGCCTCCGCGTCGTCTAACAAGCCCACCCCCTCCGCGGGGTGGGGCCGATTGAGTATCGTCTCGAAAAGGAACGGTTAAACCCGCAATGCCCGACATCGACCCCAACCTCATCAAAGCGATCGCCGACCAGGTGCTCGCCGCGCTGCGCGGGTCGACCTCCTCAGCCACTTCCTCCCCCCTCGCCGCCCCGGCCGAGATCCACGCCCCCATCGGCCAGTGCACCGGCGATTACTCGAAATTCCCCGAACTCAAACACCTGCAGAGCGCTTCGGCCCCTGGCGCCGCACCCGCTTCTTCGAACCCGTCTTCACCAGCGTCCGCGCCCTCTGCAGCCCTTTCTTCCGTTCCCCCGGCCGTGGCGCCGCCGCCGCCGGTGACCGCCCTCAAAGGCGTCATCACCGTCTCCCAGCTCCGGACCGTCCGCGGCCCGATCCGCCTGGCCAAGGGGGCGATCCTCACGCCGCTCGCCCAGGATTTCATCAAGGACCACGCGCTCAACGTGATGACCGACGAGATGGCGGCGGTCACGAAGGTGAACGCCGGCGCCACGCCGAACGCCGCCGCCCTGCCGACCTTCTGGTGGATCGAAGGCCAGTGTCCCAGTGTCGCCAAGGTCGTCGACGCGCTGCGGCCGCACCTGCTGGCCAGCCGCGAACCGTCACGTCCCGACAACCTCAAGATGGCCATCAAGGAACTCGCCAAGCTCGTCAAATCGAACAAGGTTCGCGGCGGCGTGTTGTTTGTGCCCTCCGCCTCCCGCGCCATCTGCTACGCCAACCGCTGCCCCTCGCTCCGCGCCATCGTCGCCACCACGGAGCGGGCCGTCTCCGAAGGGCTCGAACTCCTGGGCGCCAACGTGCTGGTGATCGAGTATTCCCAGTTCGGCTTCAAAGGCATGTTCCCCCTGGTCAAACCCTTCATCGACAACCAGCCCGGCCTCTCCAACGCCGTCGCCAAAGATCTCAACGAACTCGCAACGTGTGCCTAACTTCTTGCTTCTCTATTCTTGATTCTTGCTTCTAACCAGGTGCTCTCATGAATCCCAGCCTCTTCCAATACAAACAGGAAATGTGCGAAATCGGCAGCCGCATCTGGCAAAAAGGCTTCTGCGCCGGCAACGAGGGCAACCATTCCCTCCGCATCAGCGACGACCGCGTCCTGTGCACCCCCACCGGCCTCTCCAAGGGGTTCCTCAAGCCCGACATGATCACCATCGTCGACATGGACGGAAACCAGGTCGACAAGGAAAACAAGTACAAGCGCACCAGCGAAATCCTGCTGCACCTGGCGATCTACAAGAAGCGCCCGGACGTCAAGGCGGTCATCCACTCCCACCCGCCCCACGCCACCGCCTTCGCCTGCGCCGGCGTGCCGATCCCCGAAGGCGTGCACCCCGAGGCCGAAGTCTTCCTCGGCAAGGTGCCCACCGCCAAGTACACCACCCCCAGCTACGCCGGCCTCGGTGAGAGCGTCACCAAGCTGATCACCGCCGAAACCAACACCGTGCTCCTGGGCAACCACGGCACCGTCAGCTTCGCCAACACCCTGATGGACACTTACTACAAGCTGGAAATCATCGACGCCTATTGCCGCATCCTGCTGCTGATCAAGCAGATCGGCAAGGTGAACTTCCTCTCCACCCAGGAAATGACCGACCTGCTCAAGGTGAAGGCCGCCTTCGGCATCCCGGACGCCCGCCTCAAGTGCGCCCCCAGCGGCTGCGTCGGCGTCGACAACGAAGCGTATGTCTCCACCTTCCCGGACACCACCACGCCCGCCTCCGCCTCCTGCGACTGCTCCGGCGGCAACGTCACCCAGACTTCCTCCGCGCCCAACGCCCAGCCCGTCACCGACGCCGCCTTCGAAGCGCTCGTCCAGCAGGTGACCAGCCAGGTGCTCGCCGCGGCCGCCAAGTAACCGCACCGAAGTTCGAGAGCCCCCATGCTGATCGTCGAACGCCAGAAAAAACTCCTCGACATGCTCCGCGAGCGCGGCACCGCGCAGCTCGAGACCCTCGCCGAAGCGCTCGACGTCTCCAGCTCCACCGTGCGCCGCGATGTCGAAGTGCTCGAACGCCAGGGCGTGGTCGAACGCACCCACGGCGGCGTGATTTTCCGCCCGCGCTCCACCGCGTCGCTCGCCCTCGAGGAACGCATGCGCGAGGCGGTCGACGCCAAGCGCGCCATCGGCGGCGTCGCGGCCCGCATGATCGAGCCCGGCATGACCGTCTATGTCGATGGCGGATCGACCGTCCAGTACTGCATCGAGCAGATCGACGCCCGCCCCCTGCAGGTCGTCACCAACTCCCTCACTGCCGCCAACCACTTCGCCGGCGATGAACGCGTCGAGCTCCTCGTCGTCGGCGGCGCCCATTATCCCCGCACCGGCGTGCTCATCGGCCCCATCACCACCGCCGCCCTCTCCGGCTTGCACGCCGACGTCATGCTCTTCTCCGGCGCCGGCCTCTATGAAGCGGAAGTCTTCAACTCGTCGCTGGAGATGGCCGAGGTCGAACGCCTCGCCGTCAAACAGGCCGCCCGCTCCATCCTGCTGATGGACTCCAGCAAGTTCGGCCGCAAATCCCTCGCCCGCATCTGCGCCGTCGACGACCTCGACCTGATCATCACGGACGATTCGGTCAACGAAAAATGGCCGAGAACGCTCGGCGAGCGGCTGCAGGTCGCGAAGTGAGAGCGGAGAAAACAAGTCGAGGGGGGAGAAAAAAAGTTAAAAAGAACAAAAGATAAAAAAAGCTTCGCTCCGCCCCTCCCTTTTTTTCTTTACTCTTTTTAACTTTTCTTCCTACCCCACGACTCGCCGCAACACCGCCTCCAGGCTCATCACGTTGATCGGCTTGACCATGTGCTCGCTGAATCCCGCTTCGCGGCTGCGCCGCACATCCTCCTCCATCCCATACCCGCTCAGCGCGATCCCCTTGATCCCGTGCCGCTGCCGGATCTGCTCCATCAGCTCGTAGCCGGTGCCATCGGGCAGCCCGATGTCGCTGACCATCACGTCAAAGCGCTCCCCCGCCGCCAGCTCCAGCGCCGCCGCGACGCTGCAGGCCGCCTTCACCTCAAAGCCCATCGTCGCCAGCAGCCGGGCCATCGTCCGCGCGGTGTCGGGGTGGTCCTCCGCCAGCAGCACCCTGGTGGCCTGCAGGGGCGTCTCCCGCGGCTGGCCATCGATCGCTGCCGGCAGCGCCGCAGTCTTGCGCGCCGCCGCCGTCTGCAACTCCACGGAAAAGGTCGCCCCGTGACCCACCCCGTCGCTGGCCGCCCGAATCGTGCCCCCATGCATCTCCGCCACCGCCTTGGCGATCGCCAGCCCCAGCCCCAGCCCGCCGAACTGCCGCGTCATCCGCGCGCCGCCCTGCTCAAACGCATCGAACACCCGCGGCAGCACCTCCGGCGGAATGCCCACCCCGCTGTCCTGCACCTCCGCCACCAGCCGACCGCTCGACGTGTTCCACGTCCGCACCACGATCTCCCCGCCCTCGGGCGTGAACTTCACGGCATTCCGCAGCAGATTCCAGAACACCTGCTGCAGCCGCCCCGGATCGCCCGTGATCGCATCGTACGCCGCCCGCAGCTCCTCACGAATCCGCTGCCCCTTCGCCTGGGCCTCCGCCAGCGTGTTCCGCACCGCATGCCGCAGCACCTCGTGCGCCCGCACCCCCTGCAGCTCCAGCCGCAGCTTGCCGCTGGTCACGCGGCTCAGGTCCAGCAGGTCGTCGATCAGCTTCACTTCCAGGTCGATGTTCCGCCGCACCATCGCCAGGTCGTCGCGGAACTTCGCCGGCAGCTCCGGGTCGGCCTCCATCGCCGGAATGGTCATCACCACCGGCGACAGCGGCGTCCGCAGCTCGTGGCTCAAGACCGCGAGGAACTTGTCCTTCGCGCGGTTGGCCGCCTCCGCCTCGGCCCGCGCCTCCCGCTCCGCCCGTTCCACCCGCGCCCGCTCGATCGACTCCCAGCACCGCGCCGCCACGTGCCGCAACAGCTCCACCTCCTCCCGCGTCCATTGGCGCGGCGCCTTCTGGTGAACCGCCATCGCCGCCACGAACCGGCCATCCTTGTGCAGCGGCACGCAGATCACCGCCTGGATCTGCGTCAGCCGGTAGGGCGTCAGGTCCCCCACCGGCGGCAGGTGCGTTTCGATGTCCGACACCACGTAGGGCTGGTCCGCGCGCATCAGCCGCAGCACCTCCGCCCCGAACGCCGTGAACGTGTAACGCCCCACGATGCTCTGCACCCCGCGGTTGTAATCACCCGTCAGGTTGAAGGTGTCCTGGTCCGCCTCCACGTCGGCATAGGCGCAGCGGTCCACGTTCAGGTGCTCACCCAGCAGCCGCGCGTGGGCCTGCGTGATTTCCTCCGGGTCGGTCAGCGGCCGCACCGCCGCGTCCAGCGCCAGCAGGAACTGGTCCCGGGCCTCCGCACGCTTGCGCTCCTCGATGTCCGTGCAGGTGCCATACCACCGCACGACCTGCCCCCGCTGGTCACGCACCGGCAATGCCCGCACCAGGAACCAGCAATACAGCCCCGACGCCCCGCGCACCCGGAACTCCTCCGCGTAGGGCTCCCCGGACTGCACCGACCGCTCCCACCGCCCATAGACCCGCGGCAAATCCTCCGGATGGATGTACCGGTCCCACTGCGCCGCTTGCGGGTCCTCCGGCGATACCCGGATGAACTCAAACCAGCGACGGTTGTAATAATCCAGCACCCCGTCCGGACGCGCCGTCCAGACGATCTGCGGCATCGCGTCGGCCAATTCCCGGAACGCCGCCGCACTCTGACGAATGCTCTCCTCCCCGCGCCGCCGCTCCGTCACATCGAAGGTCACCCCGTCGAACCGCGTCGGGCTCCCTGTGCTGTCGTAATAGGCCCGCCCCTTGGCCCGCACCCACCGTACCTCCCCGCGCGGCGAGACCGTCCGGTACTCGATGTCGTAAGGCTGACGGTCATACACCGCCGCCTCCACCGCCTTGCGCACCGGCTCCCGGTCCTCCCAGTGAATGATCGAATAAAACAGCTTGAAGTCCACCCGGGCTTCCGGCGGCAACCAGAAATGGGCCTTGCAGGTGTCGTTCCACAGGATCTCGCCCAGCGGCATCGGACAGTAAAACGTCCCCAGGTCCGCCGCGTCGGTCGCCAGGTCCAGCCGCTCCTCGCTGGTCCGCAGCCGGTCGTCCCATTCCAGCAGCGCCTCCCGCGAGCGCACCATCGGCGTCACGTCCACCCCATGGACAAAGATCGCCGAAATCTCCCCCATCTCGTCGCGCATCGCCTGGTAAACAAAATTGATGTAGCGGTAGTCCGGCTCGCCATAGGGTCCGATGAGCTGCAGCGGAATCTCCTGGCCGACATAAGGCTCCCCCGTCCGGTACACCTGGTCCAGCAGCCGCAGATAGCCCTGCGCCTCGACCTCCGGAAACGCCTCCCGGGCCGTCCTGCCGATGAGGTCCCGCTGCCCCACCAGCTCGTAATACTTGGCGTTGGCCATCTCAAAGACATGCGTCGGCCCGCG
>JBEHXY010000058.1:0-13913 GCA_048498455.1 Planctomycetota bacterium
CTGGTGGCGGACGATCAGCGGGAGCGGGTGACGGAGAACCTGGTGAAGCAGGTGCGGGAGGCGAAGAACCGGGTGACGGCGGGGGATGTGGGTTTTTCGTATGTGGTCAAGGCGCTGACGGATGCGGGTCGCGGGGATCTGCTTTTGGACATGGCGACGCAAGGGGAAGGGCCGGGGTATGTGGACCAGTTGCGGAAGGGGGCGACGACGCTGACGGAGGCGTGGGACGCCAACCCGGGGGATTCGCAGAATCACTTGATGCTGGGGCACATGGAGGCGTGGTTTTATCGCGGGCTGGCGGGGATCCAGGCGGCGGAGACGGAGCAGGGGGCGGGGTTTGGGGAGGTGGTGATTGCGCCGCAGGTGGTGGGGAATGTGCAGTGGGTGGAGGCGAGCGTGGAGACGGTGCGGGGGAAGGTGAGCAGCGCGTGGAAGAAAGAGGGTGGGGGACTGACGTTGCGGGTGGAGGTGCCCGGGAACGTGCGCGCGCGGATCGTGGTGCCGGCGGGGCGGGCGGAAGCGGTGAGGGAGGGGGAAGTGGAGGCGTCAAAGGCCGACGGGGTGAAGGTGGCGGGAGTGCGGCGTGGAGTGGTGGTGCTGGAGGTGGGTTCGGGGGCGTATGTGTTTCATGTGGCGGGGGAGCCGGGGGCAATGGGCGGGGTGGGGCCGCGTTAAAGTTGGAAGCGTGGACTGGCAAATTGGATAGGCCGAGATGCGGCGGAAACTGACGAAGGAGCGAGTGATGCGGATGCGGTGCAAGGCGTTGTTGTCGATGGCGGTGCTGGCGGCGCTGGTGGGGACAGGCTTGCCCGCCCGGGCGCAGAACGATCCGCTGGCGCAGGGATTTGTGACGCCGCCGGATGAAGCCAAGCCGCGGACGTGGTGGCATTGGACCAACGGCAACGTGACGATGGAGGGGATTACGAAGGACCTGGAGTGGATGAAGCGGGCGGGGCTGGGCGGGTTCATGTTGTCGGATGTGGCGTCGGGGAACGGGCAGGTGGTGGAGAAGAAGATCAACTTTTTCACGCCGGAGTGGTTCGACGCGGTGAAGCTGGCGGCGACGGATGCGGAGCGGCTGGGGCTGGAGATGACGATTTTCAGCAGTGCGGGGTGGAGCGAGACGGGCGGCCCCTGGGTGAAGCCTGAAATGGCGATGAAAAAGCTGGTGTGGAGCGAGACGGACGTGGAGGGCGGCAAGGCGATCGACGTGAAGCTGCCGCAGCCGCCGTCGAACAACGGGACCTTCGGGACGCTGCGTGGGCGGGGGAGCGTGCGTCCGCCGGCAGCGGAGGGGGAAGGTGCGCCGGCAGGGCGGGGCGGCGGTGCGCGGGGTGGCGGGCCGGGAGGCGCGGGAGGGGGGGAGACGTATTACGGCGACAGCGTGGTGATCGCGTACAAGACGCCGGACGATGAAAAGACGATGGAGGAGTTGAAGCCGAAGGTGACCAGCAGCGGCGGGGAGGTGGCGAACGCGGCGAACCTGATGGATGACAATCTGCAGTCGTCGGCGACGATCGCGGCGGGGCAGGGCGGCGGGGGGACGGCGTGGGTGCAGTACGAGTTTGCCGAGCCGATCAAGGCCAAGGCGGTGACGCTGATCGCGCCCGGTCGCGGGGTGCCGTACGGGCACATCCAGGTGAGCGACGACGGGGTGAACTTCCGGTCGATCGTGGAATTGCCGGGGGCGGCGCAGTACCGGGCGGGGACAGTGAAAACGTATGCGTTTCCGGAGACGACGGCGAAATTCATCCGGGTGGAGTTCACGGCGGCGGCGGGTCAGCCGGCGGACGTGATCAACCAGACGGAGCCGACGCCTTCGCCGACGGGGCAGTATTCGCTGGCGGAGTTCATCGTGCACACCGGGGCGCGGGTGGACCGGTGGGAAGAGAAGGCGGGCTTCAACTTCTTCTACGAATATGAGCGAGTGCCCACGCCGGCGGTGCCGGAGGGCTCGGCGGTGAAGTCGGGCGATGTGATCGACCTGACGTCGAAGATGGACAAGGATGGGACGCTGCACTGGGATGCGCCGGCGGGCAAGTGGACGATCCTGCGGATGGGCTATTCCCTCACCGGGGCGCGCAACCGGCCATCGACGCCGGCGGGCTCGGGACTGGAAGTGGACAAGCTCAATGCGAAGTACGTGAACATGTACTTTGACGGCTACATGGGGCCGATCGAGAAGGCGCTGGGACCGCTGGTGGGCAAGAGCCTGCGGTACTTCATGATGGACAGTTTTGAAGGGGGGATTCAGAACTGGACCGACGACATGATCGCGCAGTTCAAGCAGCGGCGCGGGTATGACCCGACCCCTTACCTGCCGGTGCTGGCGGGGCGGGTGGTGGGCAACTCGGATGCGAGCGACCGGTTCCTGTGGGATTTCCGGCGGACGATCGCGGACCTGCTGGCGGAGGCGCATTACGGGACGATGGCCGAGCGCGCGAAGCAGAAGGGAATGGGGATCTATGCGGAAGCGGCGGGCGTGTCGATGGAGATCATCGAGGACACGCTGCTCAATAAGAGCAAGGTCGAGATTCCGATGGGGGAATTCTGGCTGGGCCGGATGCACCCGCTGCCGGAATACTACGTGGACGTGCGGATGGCGGCTTCCGCGACGCACATCTATGGCAAGAAGTATGTGGCGACGGAATCGTTCACCGGCGGCGGGTATGACGCGCCGGCGACCTACAAGAACCTCGGCGATTACTGGTTTGCCCAGGGGGTGAACCGGATCGTGTTCCACACGTCGGCGCAGCAGCCGCTTGACACGAAGCCCGGCAACACGATGGTCGGGACGCACATGAACCGCAACATCACGTGGGCGGAACAGACCCAGGGAGTGATGTCGTACCTGGCGCGCACGAGCTACATGCTGCAGCAGGGGCAGTTCGTGGCGGACTTTGCGTACCTGCTCAACGAGGGGCCGCCGTCGAGCCAGGCGTTCTGGGGCGCGGGGCTGCTGCCGGCGCCGCTGATGGGTTATGACTATGACACGATCAACGCGGACGTGCTGCTGAACCGGATGAAGGTGGCGGACGACGGGCGGCTGGTGTTGCCCGACGGCATGAGTTACCGGGTGCTGGTGCTGCCGCAGATCGACCGGTTGCGGCCGGAGCTGCTCAAAAAGATCAAGGAGCTGGTGCTGGCGGGAGCGACGGTGGTGGGTCCGAAGCCGGTGATGTCGCCGAGCCTGCAGGCCGGTGGGCAGCAACAGGCGGACGCGGAGGTGCGGCAACTGGCGAATGACATCTGGGGCGACCTGGATGGCATTCAGCGGAACAAGCACTTTTACGGCAAGGGGCTGGTGACCTGGGGGCTGCCGCTGGACCAGGTGGTGGGGCTGCTGTCGTTGCCGAAGGATGCGGAATTCGCGGGCGGCCTGGACATGCAGAACGTGTGGATTCATCGCCGCGCGGGCGATGCCGACATTTACTTTGTAGCCAATCGCACGGATCGGCCGCAGGACATTCAGGCGCGGTTCCGGGTCGAGGGCAAGGAAGCGGAAGTGTGGCATCCGGACACGGGGGCGATGGAATCGGCGGGCTACACGATCGCCGATGGCCGCACGACGGTGCCGCTGCATCTGGACGAGCGGGAGTCGGTGTTCGTGGTGTTGCGGAAGGCAACGACTGTGGCATCGCGGGTGGCGCCGGCGGTGACGACGATGCCGCTGGCCACGATCGATGGCTCGTGGGACGTGGCATTCCAGCCGAACCTGGGCGCGCCGGAAAAGGTCACGCTGCCGAAGCTGGAATCGTGGACGGTCAACGCGGATGAAGGCGTGAAGTACTTCTCCGGCACGGCGACCTACACCAAGACGATCACGGCGGACCAGGGGTGGTTCAAGCCGGGCGCGAAGGTGGTGCTGGACCTGGGCGACGTGCGGGACATGGCGGAGGTGTCGGTGAACGGGAAGGTGGTGGCGAGCCTGTGGAAGCCGCCGTTCCGCGCGGATGTCACCGAGGCGCTCAAGCCCGGCGAGAACCAATTGGTGATCAAGGTGACCAACGAGTGGACGAACCGGATGGCGGGCGACCGGGCGAACCCCGACAAGCGGGTGCTGGCGGCGCCGGCGACGCCGGCGTTTGGCGGCGGGGGCGGAGGAGCGGCCGGCGCGCGTGGAGCGGCGGGGGCGCGCGGAGCCGCAGGCGCCCGTGGCGGGGCGCGTGGCGGCGGTGGCGGGGCGTTTGGCGGGGGCGGTGGCGGACTGGCCGAATCGGGCCTGCTGGGTCCGGTGAAGGTGCTGTCGAAGATGACGGCGGAGGCCGGCAGATAAAGCTGATCTGCTTTTGAAGGGTTGAACGATTGAGGCCGGCGCGGTGCGCCGGCCTCAATGCGTCTGGTGGGTGAGAAGTTCCCAGATGCGGGAAGCGGTGATGACGTAGGCGTTGCCCCAGGGGTCTTCACGGAGGAAGCGGGTGGGCAGGGTGGGGTCACCGATGAAGGGGCGGAGCAGCCATCCCATCTGGATACCGACGAAGGCGTAGAGGATCAGCCAGAGGCGGAGCAGCGCGCGGTGGCGGAGGTTTTTGGCGATCAGCGGGCGGTAGAGGCGGCGGAGGAGGAACTGGCCGGTGAGGCTGGCGCCGGCGAACATGAGCATGTTGAAGGCGAGGGCCCATTCGTAGTCCGGGAAGCTGGCGTACCAGAAGAGGGTGAAGGGGGCGAAGGCGCACAGCACGATGGTGAGGCCGGCCTGGGTGGCGAGGAGGGCGCGGATGGCGTCGCCGAGATCTTCGCGCAGGCCCAGGAGCGTGTTGAGCACGAAGTAGCTGGGGAGGCTGAGGCAGAAGGTGGCGAGCAGCAGCAAGGGGACCTTGATGGCGGAGAAGAGCATCTGGAGGAGGCGCGGGTGGGCTTGTCCGCCGAAGGTCCCCATGGCGGCGCCGTAGGTGGCGCCAAAGAGGATGACCATGAGCAGGAGCGAGCGGATGGTGGGCGGGCGCGCAGGCCGGGCGGCGGGCGTGCCCGTGAGCAGCAGGTCGTTGGCGCCGAGAAATAAAGCGCGCATGGGGGCGTCCGGTTATTTGCCGTTGAAAAGGCTTTCGAGCGTTTTGAAGAGGGCTTCGAAGAAGTTGGAACTCTGGGGGCGGAACCATTCGAAGGGCTTGGAGGGGTCGCCGATGAAGGGGCGGAGGATCCAGGCCATCTGTGCGCCGACGAGGCCGAAGACGAAGATCCAGATGGTGAAGACGAGCTGGACGACCGCGCGCTGGCCGGTGGCGTCGCGCAGGGGAGCGGGGGCTGCCGCCGGGTTGGGGAGCTGGGACATGGGCGCTCCGAGAGCGCCTGGAGCGCCGGGCTGGGGCGGCAGGAGGACGGGGGGCTCCACGATGCGCGGCGGTGCGGGAAGGGCGTCGCGGGCCGAATCCTCGGCCGACTGTGTGAGGCGGTGGAGCGTGCGCAGCAGGAAGCCGCCGCCAAGGAAGCCGGCGACCATGAAGACCGCGACGTTGAGGAGCTTCATGAAGGGGTAGCTGGTGGTGGTGAGCGCGAAGAATGCGACGATGGGACCAAGGGAGGCGAGGATGGTGAGCATGATGGCGATGGCGGCGACGAGGAGGCGCATGACGGCGGTGAGCACAAGTCGCGAGCCGACGAGGGCATTGAAGACGTAGAGCGAGGGGAAGGTGACCAGCAGGGTGAGGAAGAAGAGGGCGGGCACCTTGATGGCGCTGGCGAGGATTTGGAGAGGGGCGTGGGAGCCGGCGTTGGTCAGGGAGAAGACGCACATGCACACGCCGTAGAGCATGCCCAGGAGGATCGCGACCTGGGCGAGACCGACGATGGGGACGTCGAGGTCGCCCTTGCGCAGCCGATCGGGACGGGTGGTGTCGCCGCGCAGGAGGCGGTCGAGCTGGCGGAACCATTGAGCCATGGCTTCTCCCTGTTCCAGATATGCAGAAGCATTGTAACGCATCCGCAGGGAGAGGGCGGGCGGGTGGGTGTCGTCCGATTACCAGCGAGATCAGGGCTGGCGGTCGAGTGCGTGCTGGCGCTGGGCGCGGGTGTGAATCGGGGAGTAGTAGCGGGTGTTGCGGGAGCGATCGGCGATGAAATCGAGGGCATCGGCCAGGGCGGTGGGCGGGATGCCGTGGGCGATCAGCAGGCCGCGACCGAGATCGTCGGCAGCGGATTCGATGTCGGCGGGCAGGTCGGCGGCGCCGCGCAGTGCGGCGGGGGGGCCGAGCATCTGCTCGTGGAGAAGGTGTCCGAGTTCGTGGGCGATGACCGCGGCGAGTTGATCGTCAGTGAGAGCTCGAGCGAGGCCGGCGGAAAGATAGATCGAGCCATCCGGAAAGGAGTAGGCGACCGGTTCGCGGGTATTCAGCAGGGAGACGCGGAGCGGTGTGCCGGCGAGATCGCTGGACACGCGTTCCAGGGCGCGGCGCGCGGGCTCGGCGGCGGCGAGGGGGAGGACGCCGCCCTGGGTGCGTTCCCATGAAGCGTGTGGGCCCGTGGGTCCGTCGGGATGGAGCGCGGGGTGGGTTTGCGCACAGCCTCCGCACAGGGCGCCGGCCGCTACGAGGGAGAAACAGAGTCGATGCATGGCGGGTGCTTTGCAAGCACGGTGCCAGCGGGCGAAGTGCGGTTTTCATTGCGCGAAGCGGGGTGCTGGTGCCCAGGAGGCGGGCAACGGAGAGCGACGTGCGCAGCGGCGCGGCGGTAAAAACGCCGGCGGCGGAAAGGTCGTTTCCGCCGCCGGGTGTTCCGATGAACGTGGGAGTTCGTGGGGAGATCAGTAGTTGCCGTTGGTGCCGCGGCGAGCGACATCGTTCACGGCCCGGCCCGCGGTGCCGCGATCGTCCGTGCCGCGAACGGCGTAGGGGTGATCGGTGGTGTTGTTGTCTGCGGGGATGCTGACGGTACGCGTGTTCGACTGGCTGCCGGTGTTGATGGTGATGGAGCGATCGGCGGTGGAAGCGGTGTTGGTGGACTCGCAGCCGGCGATCACCAGGGCCAGTGCACCAAGGAGGGGAAGCAGGGTTTTCATCTCGTTTCCTTTCTAAAGAGACCTCAAGCCGCGGGTGACTATATCGCGGTAAATGCCGGGGAAAAGGGGCAATCTTGCAATTTAGATGCGTTGTGGGTGCGAGGGTCGCAGGGCGCGCGGCGCTGCGTTTGCAATAGACAATTGCGACCGTGCGAACGATCGGAAAACGGGCATGGCGTGCCCAATTGTGAGGCAATGGCGGAACGCGTGACGGATTTGGCGGCAGTCGGCGGGGGGCGTGTCGGCGAGTGGCTCGTGTGGCAGCTTGCCGATTCCGCTTTTCCCATCGGCGGGTTCGCCCATTCCGGAGGCGTCGAGGCGGCGTGGCAGGGGGAACTGGCGCGACATCCACGCGAGGTCGAGGGCATTCTGCGGCAGTTGCTGCACCAGGCGGCGGCGGGCAGCGCGCCCTTTGTCATCGCCGCCCATCGCGATCCGGAACGCTTCTCAGAGTTCGACGAACTGCTCGATTCGATGCTCACCAGCCACGTGGCGAACCGCGCCAGCCGGCTGCAGGGCGGGGCGCTGCTTTCATCCGCGGGCCGCATTTTTGGCGGGAACTGCGAGACCTTGCGGTCAGCGGTTCTTGCGGGCGGTCACCCGGGCCACTTCGCGGTTGCCTTCGGGGCGCTCACGCGGGCGCTGGGCGTGGAAGAGGAGACCGCGCTGCGTCTCTACCTGTTCATGACGTTGCGCGGATGTATTTCGGCGGCGGTGCGCTTGGGGGCGCTTGGACCGCTTAACGCCCAGTCAGTGCAGGCGGACATGGGGCCGGAACTGGAATCCCTGGCGGCCGTCGCCCGGGCAACGCCCCTCGAGGCGGCCGCGCAGACGGCGCCGCTGCTGGAGTTGATCCAAGGCACCCAGGACCGCCTGTATTCGCGGTTATTTCAGAGTTAGTCGCATTCTCCGGAGGAACGCATGTTTACGCCGCTGGCGCCGCACAGTCATGACCACGCACATGGCCCGCATGGCCACACGCACGAAAAGATGGAGCATCCGGGGCATTACCACCTGCGGGAGTCGCCACTGGCGCGCGACTTTGGCCGGCGGGCGTTCACGGTGGGCATCGGCGGCCCGGTCGGCAGCGGCAAGACGGCGCTGATGTTGCAGTTGTGCCGCACGCTGCGCGCGCGCCTGAACATCGCGGCCGTCACCAACGACATTTTCACGCGCGAGGATGGCGAGTTTCTGACGCGCAACAACGCCCTGGAGCCGGAGCGCATCGTGGCGGTGGAAACCGGCGGATGCCCGCATGCGGCGATCCGCGAGGACATTTCCGCGAACCTGCTGGCGCTGGAAACCCTGCAGGCCAGGTTCCGCACGCAGATGCTGCTGGTGGAAAGCGGCGGCGACAACCTCGCGGCCCACTATTCGCGCGAGCTGGCCGACTACACGGTCTACGTGATCGACGTGGCCGGCGGCGACAAGATTCCGCGCAAGGGCGGGCCAGGCATCACGCAGGCGGATCTGCTGGTGATCAACAAGACGGATCTGGCGGAGGCCGTCGGGGCCGACCTGGCGGTGATGGACCGCGATGCACGGGCCATGCGCGGCGAGGGCCCTTTTCTCTTTGCGCAGGTGAAACATGGGGGCGGCGTGCCGGAAATCGTGGAGCACATCGTCGCGGCGTGGACTGCGACCACCCAGGCGTCGCCTGCATCTGCCTAAGGACCCGGCAGGAAAGCCTGTCTCGCGCGCACAGCGGGCAGCCGCCCCGTTTTCCGGCGCGAAGGGAACCAGCATTCAGGGCCCGAAAATGCGTGTCGCTTCCGGAAGTGCCGCCGAATGCCGCTGGAAGGACGAACGGCACATCCTTTGTAAAGGGCAGGGCATCACGGGCATACCCTCAACCCCGCCTTCAGGCGCCACCTTCCCCCCGGGAGCATTCCCCTCGGCGCTCGAGGGCTCTCTTGAAGGAGCATTTTCTCTATGGTGAAGAGGATCATTCGGACAGTCTGTGCTGCGGCACTGGCGATGGCGGTCATGCCGCTGGCTTCTGCACGTGCAGACGACACGGTGAAAATCGGGGTGCTGCACTCGCTCTCGGGCACGATGGCGATTTCGGAAACGTCGCTCAAGGACGTGGTTCTGATGGCTGCCGAGGAAATCAACGCCAAGGGCGGCGTGCTGGGCAAGAAGATCGAGCCGGTGGTGGTCGATCCGGCGAGCAACTGGGACCTCTTCGCGGAAAAGGCCAAGCAGCTCATCACGCAGGACAAGGTTGCCGTGACGTTCGGCTGCTGGACCTCGGTGAGCCGCAAGAGCGTGCTGCCGGTGTTCGAAGCCAATGATGCGCTGCTGTTTTATCCGGTGCAGTATGAAGGCGAAGAGCAGTCGCTCAACGTGTTCTACACCGCCGCTTCCCCCAACGAGCAGCTCGTGCCCGCCGCCGAATACATGATGAGCGAAGAGGGCGGGGGCTTCAAAAAATTCTACCTTCTCGGCACCGATTACGTCTTCCCGCGCACCGCCAACAAGGTGCTCAAGGCGTTCCTGCTCTCCAAGGGCGTGCCCGAAGCAAACATCATGGAAGAGTACACGCCCTTCCATCACCAGGACTACCAGACGATTGTCGGCAAGATCAAGAAATTCGCCGCCGGCGGCAAGGCCTGCATCCTCTCGACG
Source organism: Planctomycetota bacterium (assembly GCA_048498455.1). Taxonomy (GTDB): domain Bacteria; phylum Planctomycetota; class Phycisphaerae; order WQYP01; family WQYP01; genus CALCHA01. The sequence continues at coordinate 9,623 of JBEHXY010000058.1, forward strand.
ATCAACGGCGACTCGAACGTGCCGTTCTACAAGGAATTCGCCAACCAGGGGCTGACCGCCAGCGACTGCCCGATCATGGCTTTCTCGGTGGCGGAAGACGAACTGCGGGCGATGGACGTTCCGCCGCTGGTGGGACACCTGGCCTGCTGGAATTATTTCATGTCGATCGACACGCCGGAGAACAAGAAGTTCGTGGAGGCGTTCAAGGCGTACTGCAAGAAGAACAACCTTCCCGGTGGCGCCGACCGCGTGACGGATGATCCGATCGAGGCCGCTTATTACGGCGTCTACGTGTGGGCCAAGGCCGCGGAAGAAGCCGGCAGCTTCGACGTCGACAAGGTGCGCGAAAAAGTCTACGGCATGAAGTTCGATGCCCCGGGCGGCGCCAAGATGATGGACGCCAAGAACCAGCACACCTGGAAGCAGGTCTACATCGGCGAAATCCAGAAGGATGGCCAGTTCAAGATCGTGTGGAAGACGCCCAGCACGGTCCACCCCGATTCCTACAGCAGCTACCTCTGGCCGGATGCGAGCAAGATCCCCGCACCGACTGGCGGCCCCAAAAAGTAATTCCCTGAAGTGAGGCGGGAAGGGCGCATGTCCGGCGACGGCGCCCTTCCCTGCTGCTTCCTGGAGGGTGGGGACAATCCAACGTTTGACGTGATGGTGGAAGTGATGCGGCAACAGATGCGACCGGGCCTGGCGGAGGGAAGGGCGGTAAAGTGGGGAGGAGGCTTGCGGGCGGCCGTGGGGTTGTTGTGCCTGGTGGTATTCATCGGCGTGCGCGGGGCGGCGGGGCAAAGCACGACGCCGGCGACGCAACCTGCGGGTGCGACCGCTTCGGGTGCGGCGGACCTGCTGCTGAAGATGGCCACCAGCGAAGGGGCGGAGCGGGCGAAACTCCTCACGCAATTGGCGCAGACAGGCGATGCGCGTCTCGATGCAGCCCTCACTGATTTTTCTCAAGGGTCGCTCTACGTTTATCAGGGCAAGCTTGTCACCGAGGGGAAAGTGGAAACGGTGGACGACAGGAAGGTCGCTCCGCTGAGTGATCCGCTGACGCGCCAGCCGGTGACCGCCGGCGGCGCCGCGTTGAAAGTGCCGGTGGCGGAGCTCAAGGAAGTTTCAATTTCGCGGCGGGAGCGAGGGTTGGTGCGCGACGCCCAGATGCTTTTGAAACTTTCCGATCCCGATCCCGCCCAACGCGAAAATGCCGTGGTGAAAATCGGCGAAAGCGGTGCCGATGCCAGTCTCCCGATCCTGCAGACGATGGCCGGCACCGAGACCAACACCCGGGTGAAGCGCGTCATTGATGAGAGCATGGCGCTTATTCAGATCGGCCAGCCCGGCACGACATCGGAGGCGCTTGCCGCACGTGCGGCCGCCGCGCAGCGCCTCGGCGAACTGCGGTCTTCGCGTTCGCTTTCCAAGCTCACTGATTTGCTCAAAGCCGAACCCGACCCCGGCGTGAAGAAGGCCCTCACCGGCGCCATCGCCCGCATCAATTCGTGGCAGCGCGTTGTCGACTGGGTCGGCATCGCCTTCTCCGGCCTCTCCACCAGCTCCATCCTCGTGCTCATGGCACTGGGCCTCGCGATCACCTTCGGCCTCATGGGCGTGATCAACATGGCCCATGGCGAGCTGATGATGATCGGCGCGTATGCCACCTATCTCACGCAGGAATTCTTCACCGCCCACTTCTCGCCCGCCGCGTTCGACGCCTACTTCCTCGTCGCCATTCCCATCAGCTTTCTCGCCGCCGCCACCGTCGGCATGATCATGGAAGCCACGGTGATCCGATTTCTTTATGGCCGCCCGCTCGACACGCTGCTGGCCACGCTGGGCATCAGCGCCATCCTCATCCAACTCGTGCGCGTCAACTTCGGCGACAACCGCGCCGTCAACGCCCCGCGCTGGCTGCAGGGCTCCTTCGAAATCATGCAGGACGTGAACCTGCCCTACAACCGCCTCTTCATCATTGGCTTCTGCGTCGTGTGCATCCTGCTGATGTACGGGCTCATCGAGAAAACCCGGATGGGGCTGCTGCTCCGCGCCACCACCCAGAATCGCCAGATGGCCGCCAGCCTCGGCGTCTCCACCCGCAAAATCGACCTGCTGACCTTCGGCCTTGGCTCGGGCCTCGCCGGCATGGCCGGATGCGCCCTCACGCAGGTCGGCGGCATCACCCCCAACATGGGCCAGAACTACATCGTCGATTCCTTCCTCGTCGTGGTCACAGGCGGCGTCGGCAAACTCGCCGGGGCCATCTGGAGCGGCCTGGGCATCGGCACGCTCAACAAATTCATGGAGCCCTATTTCGGCACCGTTTGGGCCAAGGTCCTCATCCTGATCCTCGTTGTCGCCTTCATTCAGCGCCGTCCCTCCGGCCTGTTCCCCGCCAAGGGGAGGCTCGCCGATGTCTGACGTTCTCCCGCACGCCGTACCCTTTCGCCGCAAACACGATCTCATCGGCTGGACATTGCTCGCGCTCGGCGGCGCCTTTCTGCTCCTGGGCGTTCCCGGTCTCTACGCCCGCGGCGCCATCGGCATCACCACCGTCAACCAGCTCGGCCGCTTTCTCGCCCTCGTCGTGGTTGCACTCGGCATGGACCTCGTCTGGGGCTACTCCGGCATCCTCTCGCTCTGCCAGGCGATGTTCTTCTGCTTCGGCGGATATGCCATCGGCATGTACCTCGCCCTCCATGGCCCGCTCGACGCCAACGGCGTCCCCACCGCGCTCAGCGTCGTCTCCTCCAAGGTCGGCGGCATGCAACTGCCCTGGTTCTGGAAGCCCTTCGGATCGCTCCCCGTCGCCCTGCTCCTGGGCCTCGCCGTCCCCGGCATCTTCGGCTTCATCTTTGGCTACTTCACCTTCCGCAGCCGCGTCCGCGGCGTCTATTTTTCCATCATCACGCAGGCCACCACCGTCGCCCTGTTCAATGTCTTTTGCCTCAACGACATTCAACTCTGCGGCACCAACGGCCTCACCAACTTCCAACTGCTTGCGGGCTTTGACGTTCGCGAACCGCGCACGCAGGTCGGCATGTACCTCATCACGGCGCTGGTGGTCATCGCCTCCTATGCCCTCTGCCGCTGGATGCTGCAGACCCGCCTCGGCCGCCTGCTCCGCGCCGTGCGCGACAACGAATCCCGCCTCCGCTTCGCCGGCTTCCAGCCCGTCACCTTCAAGGTCTTCGTCTTCGCGCTCGGCGCGGTGATGGCCGGCATCGGCGGCATGCTCTACACGCCGCAGAACGGCATCATCACCCCTTCGAAAATGGAAGCCATCGAGTCCATCACCATCGTCGCCTTCGTCGCCGTCGGCGGCCGCGGAACGCTCACCGGCGCCGCCCTGGGCGCGCTGCTGGTCAGCTATCTCAACAGCCTCCTCACCAGCGGCGCGTTCTACGCATTCCTCCCCGCGTTTCTCAAAATGCCCACAGGCGGCGTCGACCAGAATGGCTTCTTGTATGCCCTCCGCCGGCCGCTGCAGATCCTCCTGGGCGCCGATGGCTGGCCCTTCATTCTCGGCGGCATGTTCGTGCTCGTGACGCTCTTCCTTCCCGAAGGCATCGTCGGAAGCTGGCGCAAATTCATCACCCGCGGCCGCTCGCCGATCCGCGAATCCCTCGAGGCCGACGCCCACAGCGCCGATGCCGAGGCCGGCGCCGCCCTGCCCACCAACCCGCCCTCGATCGCTTCGCCACTTCCCGCCTCGCGCGTCTCGGAGGCTCATGTATGATCGCCGAAATCGCGACGCCCCTTTCGTTGGAAGACCAGTACAACGTCGATCACTGCATCACCTTCGTGCAGGACGTCGTTGTCGAATTCGACGGTTTCCGCGCCCTCGATATCCAGCAGTTCGGCATCCGCTACAACGAACTCCGCGTCGTCGTCGGGCCCAACGGCGCCGGCAAAACCACCCTCTGCGACGTCATCTCCGGCAAAACCAAAGTGAAGTCAGGCCACGTCTTTTTCGACAAGGTCGAAACCACCCATATGAAGGACACCGACATCTCCAAGCGCGGCGTCGGCCGCAAATTCCAGACGCCCACCGTCTTCGATTCCCTCACCGTCTACCAGAACATGGAACTCGCCCTCCCCGGCCGCCGCGGCATTTTGCGAAATCTCTTCAGCAAGGAAACGCCCGAACAGCGCGACCGCATCATGGAGCTCCTTCGCCGCGTCCACTTGCTCGAAGTGGCCCACAAAGTCGCCCGCGATCTTTCCCACGGCCAGCGCCAGTGGCTCGAAATCTCCATGCTCATCGTCGCCGATCCCAAGCTGCTCC
>JBEHXY010000059.1:0-13850 GCA_048498455.1 Planctomycetota bacterium
GCACTTCGTGGCCGCACTTGGGACAGAGGACGGTGGGGTCGGGCATGGGGACTCCATGGGTTGGCGGGCACCGAACAGGCGGTTAACGACGCGGGATGGAGTGACTATAAGAAAAGGGGGGCGCGGAGAGAAGCGGGCGGGGGTTAACTTGCGCCGGGAGAAGGCCGGAGTTGGGGGAAAGAGGGGTGTGCCGAACATGCTTCTGGCCCCGAGGTTGGGCCAGAAGCATGCCACCCAGGGGGCGGATGCCACCAGCGCGCGGATGCGCCGGGTTTGTGCTGTCACATTACTCGTCGGTTTCGCGGAGTTTGGCGAGGACGCTGTAGTCTTCGAGGGTGGTGGTGTCGCCGATGGATTCCTTGCCGGCGGCGATGTCGCGGAGGAGGCGGCGCATGATTTTGCCGGAGCGGGTTTTGGGGAGCGAGTCGGTAAAGCGGAGGTCGTCGGGCTTGGCGATGGATCCGATTTCCTTGCCGACCCAGTTTTTGAGCTCTTCCTTGAGCTTGTCGTCGGCGGTGATGCCGGAGCAGACGGTGACGAAGGCGCAGAGGGCCTGGCCTTTGAAATCGTCGGGGCGGCCGACGACGGCGGCTTCGGCGACCTTGGGGTGGGCGACGAGGGCGGATTCGACTTCCATGGTGCCGAGGCGATGGCCGGCGACGTTGACGACGTCGTCGACGCGGCCCATGACCCAGAAGTAGCCGTCGGCGTCTTTGCGGGCGCCATCGCCGGTAAAGTAGACGGCGCCGAGGTTGCCGGCGGCGTCGGGGATTTCGCCGAAGTAGGTTTTCTTGAAGCGTTCATCATCGCCCCAGACGGTGCGGAGCATGGAGGGCCAGGGTTTGCGGACGACGAAGTAGCCGCCGGCGTTGGCGGGGACTTCGTGGCCCTGCTTGTCGACGACGGCGGCATCGACGCCGAAGAAGGGGCGGGTGCAGGAGCCGGGCTTGGTGGGGGTGACGCCGGGGAGGGGGGTGCACATGATGGCGCCGGTTTCGGTTTGCCACCAGGTGTCGACGATGGGGCATTTGTTGTTGCCGATGAGTTCGCGGTACCACATCCAGGCTTCGGGGTTGATGGGTTCGCCGACGGTGCCGAGGAGGCGGAGGGAGGAGAGGTCGTGGGATTTGACGTGGTCGTCGCCCCACTTGATGAAGGCGCGGATGGCGGTGGGGGCGGTGTAGAAGACGGTGACGCCCTGTTCTTCGATGATCTGCCAGAAGCGGTCTTCCTTCGGGGAGTTGGGGGCGCCTTCGTACATGAGGGTGGTGGCGCCGTTGGCGAGGGGGCCATAGACGACGTAGGAGTGGCCGGTGACCCAGCCGATGTCGGCGGTGCACCAGTAGACGTCGGAGTCTTTGAGATCGAAGACGTATTTGCTGGTGAGGTAGGCGCCCAGGAGGTAGCCGGCGGTGGTGTGGACGACGCCCTTGGGTTTGCCGGTGGTGCCGGAGGTGTAGAGGATGAAGCAGAGGTGTTCGGAGTCGAGGGGTTCGGCGGGGCAGACGGCGGTGGCGGTGGCCATGAGCTCGTGGTACCAGGAATCGCGGTTGGGGGTCATGGCGACTTCGTGGCCGGAGCGTTTGGCGACGATGCAGGACTTGATGGTGGGGGTTTTGGCGAGGGCGGCGTCGACGTTCTTTTTGAGGTCGATGATTTTGCCGCGGCGCCAGCCGCCGTCGGCGGTGATGAGGGCGACGGCCTTGGCGTCGTTGATGCGGTCGGAGAGGGCTTCGGCGGAGAAGCCGCCGAAGACGATGGTGTGGGCGGCGCCGACGCGCATGCAGGCGAGCATGGCGACGGCGGCCTCGGGGATCATGGGCATGTAGATGGCGACGCGGTCGCCGGACTTGATGCCCTGGCCCTTGAGGACGTTGGCGAACTTGCAGACTTCGCGGTGGAGCTGGGCGTAGGTGATGACCTGGCGGTCGCCGGGCTCGCCTTCAAAGATGATGGCGGCTTTGTTTTTGCGGTGGGTGTCGAGGTGGCGGTCGAGGCAGTTGTAGGAGATGTTGATCTTGCCGCCGACGAACCACTTGGCGAACGGGGGGTTGGACCAGTCGAGGAGGGTGTCCCACTTTTTGAACCAGTGGAGTTCGTTGGCCATGCGGGGCCAGAAGGTGTCGGGGGAGGAGATGGATTCCTTGTAGAGGGATTCGTATTCGGCGAGGGTTTTGATGTGGGCGGTGGCGGCGAATTCGGGCGGCGGCGCGAAGAGGCGGCGTTCGGTGAGGGTGGATTCGATGTTGGTTTCGGTGGCCATGGAGAACTCCTCGCGCGCGAAACGCGTGTGGGGGATGGGTTTCCCGGAAGGGAGAGATTTACCGGGGGGTCAGGGGGTTGTCCAGTCTTCGAGGCGGAGGCCTCGTATACCCGCAAAATCCCGCAGGTTGCGTGTCACCAATAACGCATCATGGAGGAGGCAGATTGCAGCGATTCGGAGGTCATTTCGTCCGGTGCGGCGGTAAGTGGATCGGAGATTCTGAAAGAGCTCGACGGCCGGAACGTCAAAAGGCGCGATTTCCATGTTCCGGTACTTCAGAAGGTGATTGCGTAATCGGCGGTAAGCCTCGGCAAGCTGAACAGCGTTCCTGGCCTGTGCTGCGTAATCAAGCCAGCCGCGTGTCTGCTCTTCATAATTGATAACTGTGGTCAGAATAGGTTCGCCGGGCGGGGTTTGGGCGATTCTTGCTTGGAGCCGCAGGTATTCGGGCGAGTCCGGGACATCGATAATGGAGAGAATATCGGTGTCGAGGATGATCATTTGCCGCGCCGTTTGGCCTTGGCCTTGCGCGTGGCGGGCTTGCGTTTTTTGCCGGTGCGCCATTCGCGGCCCAGGCGCATGGCTTCTTTGAACGCATCGTCGTTTTCGAAGGTGCCGTGGATGCGTTCCCACCAGCGATCGCGGGCGACGGCCGGCTTTTGATCGGCGGCTTGGGGAACGGTGGCTTGCAGTTGCTGCACCTTGGCTTCCAGCACGGCAAGGCGGGATTCGAGTTCCGAGAGCGTCATGGCACACCTCCGGGAGGATTATAACGAGGGGATCGCTGCCCTTACGCAGTCCCCGGGCCGAGGGTGGTGATCGTCATGGGGGCGAATTTGCTGGCGTTGGCGACGGCGAGGAGGTCGTCTTTGCGGATCGATTCGAGGAGAGCGAGGTCCTCTTCGAGGGTGCGGTACTCGTGGGTGTAGGTCCAGCGGCTGGCGATGCCGCGCATGCGGCCGAGGGGGAGTTCGCCGTGGAGGACGGTGGCGGTTTCGATTTTGTTTTTGCTGCGCTGGATTTCATCGTCGGAGATGCCTTCCTTGAGGACCTTGTCCAGTTCGCCCAGCAGGATGCCTTCGACCTGCTGCGCGCGGTCGGGGTCGCAGGAGGCGTAGACCATGAAGGAGCCGGTCTTGTCGTGGGGATAGAAGGAGAAGTCGGCTTCGTCGGCGAGGCCGGGCTCGACGAGGGCCCAGAACAGGCGTGAGCCTTCGTGGTCGCCCAGGACATCGGAGAGGACCATGGCGGCGTAGCGGGAGTCGTCCTGGGCGGAAGGTCCGGGGCAGAGGCCGGCGATGTAGTGGCGTTTGAGCTTGGGGTCGGAGATGTGCCGGCGTTTGGGGGTGAGTTGGGGCGGCGTGTAGAGGCGCGGGGCGTTCACGGTGGGCCAGGCGCCGCAGTATTTTTCGGCCAGGGCGACGAGCTCGTCAAAGTCCAGGGCGCCGGCGGCGGCGAGGACCATGTTGCCGGGGCCATAGCGGCCGTCGAAATACTTTTTCATCTGGTCGCGCTGCAGGGCGGCGATGGATTCCTTGGTGCCCAGCACGGAGTTGGCCATGGAGTGGCGGGCGAAGTGGTCGCCCATCACGGCTTCAAAGAGGACGTGGCTGGGGCGGTCGAGGTAGAGGGCGATTTCCTCGAGGATGACTTTCTTTTCCATGTCGAAGTCTTCGGGGCGCAGGCTCGGGCGCATCATGTCGGAGAGCAGCTCGAGGGCGCGTTCGGTGAACTCGGGGAGGATCTGGGCCCAGTAGCAGGTGACTTCGTTGCTGGTGAAGGCGTTGTTCTTGGCGCCCATGGCGTCGAATTCTTCATTGACCTGCTGGCTGTTGCGCTTGGCGGTGCCCTTGAACATCATGTGTTCGAGGAAGTGCGAGACGCCCGAGACGTCGGCGGATTCATCGCGCGAGCCGGTTTTGACCATGAAGCCCAGGGCGGAGGAATGGGCGGTGTCGTTGATCTCGGCGATGACGTCGAGGCCGTTTTTGAGCTTGGCGTGTTTGAAGGTGAGCATGGGGTCTCCGAGGGGTTTGTCTGGTGGCGTTTTTGAGCACGAAGCAACGAAGGGCCGAAGGCCACGAAGACGGAAAATTGAATCGAGTTTAGAGGTGGACCTGGAGTTCCGTGGGGCCGAGGGTGACGACGGTGAGTTGTTTGACGGGGTTGCCGGCGAGGAAGGTGTTCACGCGGTCGAGCGTGACGCCGTTGAGGAGATCGCGGACTTCGTCGAGGGTGCGGGTGCGGCCGCGGTGGTAGAAGTCGTAGGCGAGGGCGCCGGCGCGGGCCCCGCTGGATTCGCCCTGCATGATGACGCGGGATTTCATGCCGATGAGGGAGCGGGCGAGTTCGTCGGGCGTGATGCCTTTTTCGAAGCGTTTGAGTTCAGTGATGAAGGAATCGAGCGTGCGCTGGGCGCGGTCGGGGGAGGTGCCGGCATAGCCGAAGATGGCCCCCTGGGTTTTGAGCGATGAGTAACCGGCGTGGACGGAGTAGCAGAGGCCCTGTTTTTCGCGAATCTCGGTGAAGAGCCGGGCGCCCATGCCGCCGGAGAGGACGTTGAGGGCGGTTTGCAGGAGGACGGAGTCGGGGTTGGCGTCGGGGATGGTGTCCCAGGCGAGGCCTATTTGCGACTGGTTGGTGTCCTGCTGGATGTGGGTCACGCCGCGCGCGGGGGGCTGTTCGGGCGGGCGCTGGGCGGGGGCGGCCTGCCAGGAGCCGAAGGTGTCGTCGACGGCTTTCACCAGGTCGTCCCAGTTGAACATGCCGGCGACGGCGAGGATGGCGCCCTGCGGCGTGAGGCGGCGCTGGGCATCGGCGCGGAGCTTTTCGGCCGTCAGCGCTTCGAGGGCGTCCCGCTTGCCGGAGGTGGGGCGACCGAAGGGAAAGGGGTAGTGGCGTTCGCGCAGGGCGATGGAGAGCTTGTGGGAGGGTTCATCCTCGATGGAATCGAGTTGCTGGAGGGCGAGATCGACGGAGGGATCGAAGCCTTCCTCGGGTAGCATGGGGCGCTGGACGAGGTCGCCATACACCGGCAGGACCGCGAGCAGGTTTTTGCCCAGCATGGAGGCGGAGAAGCGGAGGAACACGGTTTCGGCATGGCAGGAGCGCTGGACGCCCAGGCCGTCGAGATAGGCGGTGAGCTCGCGGGAGTCGCGTTCGCCCGCCCCGCGGAGGATCCAATCGGAGAGGACGGTCGAGGCGCCGGAGGCGTCGAGCGGATCGGAGGCCGCGCCGGCGGGAATGAGCAGGCTCATGGCGGCGGAGCGGACCGCGGGGATGCGCTCGGCGACCAGGGTGAGCCCATTGGCCAGGCGATGGAGGTGTTGCTGGGGTTTTTCACCGGTGGTCAGGGCGGGGGAGGGGGTGGTTTTGGCGGCGCCCGGGGTATTGGACACGCACGACTCCTTGTGTGGACAGGACAGTCATTCTAGGGAGGCGTGTGCGTTGCGGGAAGCACGAGCGTCATGAGGCTGAGCCTCACGAACTTTTTTACCTTGACGCCGCGCCGATTTTCGGGCCTTATTGGAGGCATTCGGTGCGGGAATGGCCCCTCACCTTTAACGAAAGGACTTTCTCTATGCGTACCGCTCTGGTTCTCGCCCTCCTCGCCTCGGCAATTGCACTGTCCCTCGGTGGCTGCGGCGATGCCGGCGGCACCGTGACCAGCACCGTTCCCGGTGAACCGCCGATTGGTTCGCAATCCGGCGCCGCCAGCAACCCGACGACGGCTCCCGCCAAGTAAGCCGTTGCGTCCCGCTGTAGATTCTGCCCCGCCCGCAGCGTGCTGCGGGCGGGGTCATTTTTTGCCCTTCCACACAGACTCAGCACCTCGGCAGATGCGCCCGCGGGTGGTCGCGGTCGCCGGCAGGGTTTTTTTCCAGCTCATCAAAATCGCTTGACGCGGCTCATCCTTTCCGCGCTCATCCGGCCAAGCGGGAATCTCCCCGCCGCTTTGGAAAGGTATCTCATGCGTAATCCCCTCCTGAATATTGTCGCGGTCGCCGCGGTGGCCACGCTGTGCGGTTGCGGTGACAACGGCTCCACCACCCCCTCGACCACCCCCCCGCCGAGCACCCCCACGACGACGGCGCCCGCCGGCGGGATGACCCCCACGCCCGGAGCCACCGGTACGATGACCCCGGGCGCCATGACCGCCCCGACGACCCAGGGCGTCACCACCGCGGTGCACGCGGAGGCCGATCGGTTGCTCACGCAGACCGGCGACTACATCAAGCAGAACAAGTGGGACCTGGCGCAGCAGTCCGTCGCAGAGCTGGAAAAGATGAAGCCCAACCTGCCGGCGGAATATGGCCCGCGCATCGATCAGCTCAAGACGGTGGTGGACCAGGCCAAAGCGGCGGGCGGGAAGCTGCCGGCGGGAATCAAGTTCTAAGCGGTCCCGGTTTTTATCGGCCGCCAGGTGGGGGGTGAGGCACGGCGGAAGCCGCGCGCGCTGCGGCGTGGCGGCGGGCGCGCTTTGCAATCCCCCCCACCGGCACCGCACAATAAGCAAAATACCCGGGAAGCGGGGTGAAACGCGTCGGCGTCGGCCGGCAACTTGCCCCGGCTGCGGGAACTTTTCCGCAGGCCATACGTCCAAGGAAAGAGAACCGGTGGAGCAGCCACTGGCGACAACTTCAGAAGGCCGGAACAACGGCGCTTCCAGCAACGCCCATGCGTCGCTGGCGGCGGCACTGTCCGACGAGCAGGCGGTCGCGCAGCTCAAGCGCGGCAACGTCGCGGCCATGGAAGGGCTGGTGCTCAAGTACCAGGACCGGCTCTTCGGCGCGGTGTACCGGATCGTCGGCCATCCCGACGACGCCGCCGACCTCGTGCAGGAGACCTTTGTCCGGCTGCTGCAGAACGTGCAGAAGTTCGAGGGCAAGTCGGCCCTCTACACGTGGCTGTTCCGCATCGCGGTGAACCTGGCGCTGACCCATCGCCGCGCCGGACGTTATCGCGCCGCGGTCAGCCTCGATCCGGAGACCGACGGCGGCAGCGAGCTCAACCGCCAGGCGGCGCCGCTGCGGCGGCTGGCGCAGGACACGGAAATCGACCCGGGCGCCGCGGCGGCACTGCGGCTCGACCACGAACGGGTGCTGGCGGCACTGGGCACGCTGGACCCCGAGTTCCGGGCGGTGATCATCCTCCGCGACGTGGAGGATTGCGACTATGACCACATGGCCGCAATCCTCGACGTCCCGGTGGGGACCATCAAGTCGCGGCTGTTTCGGGCCCGCGCGGCCCTGCGCTCCGCCGTGACCGGCCAGGCGGAACCTCCCGCCCGGCAGCAGGCCTGACGTGAAAGACTCTCGCCGCCCCCAAAGGCGGCACGCGGAATAGAAAGGTTATGAACGAATCGCAGGAACAGCTTCAGGAACGAATCGCGGCCTACCTGGATGGGCAGTTGTCGCCGGCGGAAGCGGCGCGCTTCGAGGTCTACGTCGCGAACACCGATCCGGCGCTGGCCTCGCAGATCCTGGCGATGGCCTCCGACAAACATTCCGTGCGCTCGCTGCCGAAAGTGCGGGCGCCCCAGGACCTGCTCGCCCGGGTGATGGAACAGGTCGAACGCACCACCCTGCTGCGCGACCAGGACAGCTGGGAATCGCCGCGGCGTCCCTGGTTTAAAAGCGGCTGGGCACTGGCGGCGGCCGTCGCGCTGGTGATCGGGGGCATCACGTTTGTCGTCAATGAATCAATCACGGCGACGCGGCGCAGCGAAAGCTGGCAGACGGTCGCCCGCTCCGGGGAACAGAAGGAAGCGGCCGACGCGACGCCGCGGCTGGCCCTCACCGTGCCCGCTGGAGGCGGCGCCCCGATGGGAGCGGCCCTCAGCAAGGGCGGCGGTGAAGCGACCGCGATGAAAGATGAACGGAGCGCCAAGAGCGCCGCGGGCACCCTGCCGCCGATGAACCTGGACGATACCTCGAAAATGGCCGCCGGGCCGCTGCCGGGCGCACCGGCGCCCGCCGCAGCATCCACGGCCGATGGGGAGCGAGCCTCTTCCGGCAAGGCGTCGCCCGCGATGATGGACCGAATGGCGTCACAAGCTTCGCCGGCGACCCCCGTGGCCTCGGCCGAGGAGGGCCTGGCGCAACTGGCGGCCGCACGGAAGCCGGGCCAGCCGCTGATCCTGACCCTGGCGGCGCGCGATGAAGGCGACCTTTCGCGGCTGCGCGAGCGGCTGGCGGAATGGTCGGCGGCGAGCAGCTCGGCGATCGCCGCGCAAGCGGCCGGGGCGGGTCGACCGGCGGGCGGACAGGGGGGCACGCAAACCTCCGGGCAGATGGGGACGCAGATAGCCGCGGGCAACCTGCCGGCGTCCGATCAGCTCGCGCAGAACGGCAACAGCACCCTCTCCGCGGGCAACCTGGGGAACAACACGCAACTGCAGCAGCAGCGGATCAGCAACTACCAGACGCCGCAGAACGGTGATGTCCGCAGCCGCAACAATGAGGAGCTGTCGAATTCCATCGTGACAGGAACCGCGCAGAACGGCGGGGCCTTGGCCAATGGCAGCAACGGCAGCTCGACCAACCCCTCGAACGCGATCGAGGGTCCCAACGAAAAATCGATGAAGCTCGCCAGCGGCGACAACCAGCGCCAGGCCCCCGGCAACGTGCTGACGCCGACGACTTACCGCGTGAGCCTGCGGCCGGAACAGCTCGACGAGCTGGTGCGCGAGTTCCGCGTCTCCGGACTTGTGCAGGGCGACAGGCAACTGGTCGTCGATGCCAGCCAGGCCTTGAAGTACAACGATGCCAAGCAGGCGGACACCGTCGTCCCCGCGCAAGGTGAGCCTGTGACCCTCGCGCCCAATCGTCCGACCGGGCAGTTCGATGCGGGGATGGCCGCGGGCACCACGGCGGTGGCGCCCAACGCGGCGCCAGCCGGTGCGGCTGCACCCAGCGCAGCGATCACCCCGGGAGCGGACATCAATCAGGCCGACACGGCGCACGGTACGGCCATCGCGGGGAATGTCGGCGGCGGCGCCAGTTCCGGATTTGGCGGCGGAGGCTTCGCTGGCGCGGGCGGGGGCGGCGGGGGTGGCGGAGGCTTCACCGGCGGAGGACGGGGCGGCCGCGGCGGCGGGCGGGGAGGCGGCGGATCGCCCTACAGCGCCCGCTCTGCACCCCAGCCGGAAGCCGTCGCGCAGGCAGCGGGAGACCAGCCGCAAGCCAATGCCCCCGCCATGCCGGCAACCCAGCCGGCGGCCGTGGCCGGGGCCCGCCGCGGCGTGGTGGCCCAGCCCTCGACGCCTGCAGCGCCTGCAACGTCCACCACCATCGATTGTCTCATCCAGATCACCCCCCCACCTGCTCCCTGACGCGAAACGTTCGCTTCGGCGTCCAACCCGTCAGATGCCTTCGCCATCCACCGCCTCTTCGGCCGCGCCCACGCCCAGCTCACGCAGCTTGCGCAGCGCGCCGGCGATGTCTCCGGCAGCGGGAATCAGCCGGCGGCCAAGCGCCTCGCTCATCGCCGCGTCCGGCGCGGTGTCGCTGCCCACCACCACGATGATGCCCTGCTCCGCGACCGCGCGCACCACCATGCCCAGCGCCGCGACATTCCCGACCTCCCCCACATCCAGCCGCACCACCGTGCGCGCTTCGTCGAACAGCGCCCGTTCCAGGGCGTCGGCGATCCCGCGGCCCGCCCACACCACGGCGCCCCGCTGGCCCAGACGCACCTCCTTCTCCTCTTCGCTCACCCGCCCCTTGCCGGCGGCGTCCTGCATCGCCGCCGCCCCGACGATCATCCCCGCACCCACCGTGTTGTTGGTCAGCCGGTCGATCACGATGAACGCGCCGGTCGCCGGGTTCACCTTGTAGGGATCGAACACCAGCGGCGTGGCCAGGGACAGCACCACGCGCCCGACCTCGTTGAGCGCCAGGCCCGTCGCCGGACGCTGTTGCAGCGTGTTCACATCCACGCCATAGGTGACCTCGCTGGCCGCCCCGGTGACCACCCGCGTGGTCTGCTTGAACCAGTAGCTCTTGCCGGGCACCAGCGGCTGCTCGTTCATCCACACCACCATCGCGTCCAGGCGATTGGCTACTTCGGGCGTGGGCCGCCCCTGCTCCGGATCCGCATGCACAAGTAAATCGCCGCGGGAAATATCAATTTCATCTTCCAGCGTGACCGTCACCGCCATCGGGGCGAAGGCCTCGGCCAGCTCGCCGTCGAAAGTGACGATCGATTTGACGCGGCTGGTCTTGCCCGAAGGCAACGCCCGGATCCGGTCGCCCTTGCGGATGACGCCCGACGCGATCGTCCCCGCAAACCCCCGGAAATTCAGGTTCGGACGCAGCACCAGCTGCACCGGCAGGCGCAGGTCGACCAGGTTGCGGTCGCCCGCGATCGGCACCGTTTCCAGGTGCTGCAGCAGCGTCGGCCCGCGATACCACGCCATGCTCGCGGAGGGCTCCGCGACGTTGTCGCCCTTCAACGCGCTCATCGGGATGAACTGGATATCCCCGAACCCCAACTTTTCAACGAACGCCAGGTAGTCGCGCTGGATTTCCTGGTATCGCGATTCCGAAAACCCCACCAGGTCCATCTTGTTGACCGCGATCACCAGGTGCTTGATCCCCAGCAGCGAACAGATGAACGAGTGCCGCTTGGTCTGCACCTGCACACCGTGCCGCGCGTCGATCAGGATGATCGCCAGGTGGCAGGTGCTCGCCCCGGTGGCCATGTTGCGCGTGTACTGCTCGTGGCCCGGGGTGTCGGCGATGATGAACTTGCGCTTGTCGGTGGAAAAATAGCGATAGGCGACATCGATGGTGATGCCCTGTTCGCGCTCCGCCCGCAGCCCGTCGGTCAGTAGCGCCAGGTCGATCTCGCCCGCCCCGGTCGTCCCGTGCTTGAGCGAATCCTTCTTCACCGCCGCGAGTTGGTCTTCGTAAATCCCCTTGGTGTCGTGCAGCAGCCGCCCGATCAGCGTCGACTTGCCATCATCCACCGACCCGCACGTCAGAAAACGCAACAGCTCCTTGCGCTGGTGCCGGTCGAGGTAGGTGTGAATATCTTCGTTCAACTGTGCTTCAGACATGAGCGTTTCCAACAGAAGAAAATTACCAGGTGGAAGAATCGAGTGGATTGACAACAGCAATCGGGAACTGGACGAAATCGGCGGCGTTGTAGGTCATGATGCCGCTGCACTTCAACCCGATTCCACAAGCCGCCAGGCGTGCGTCGTAACTTTGCAATCCCTGGACGTTGCAGCGATTGACCAGATCGCGCCACTGCGCGAAGAGGCCCGGCGGATCATCCACCAAGCGAAAAAGACGCAGGAATTGATGAATGTAGCGATCCGCCGCCGTGGTCTGCATCCCCAACCCGTTTTTCTTGGCCGGCCGCGTGGTGACTGCCCAGAATTCCTGCAAGCATTGTTGCGAGACCACCGGCTGGCGTTTATTGCGGAATACTCCTTTAATCGCCGCGTGCGTCATCTGATATTGGGGGTCGTTGCGATCGGCCAGACGCACCAGAATGTTCGTATCGAGCAGAATCATCAGCGATAGCGCTCGTCATAAATGCCCTCACGCGTCAGATCGAGATCTCCCGCGGAAACGGATTCTTCGCGCATCTCCGCGAGAATCGCATCGATTTCCCCCTCCGTCGGCGTCGGATGCGCGGCGTCGCCCGGCTCCTCGTCCAGCAGCAACACCTTCACCCGCCGATCCGCGCCGGTGAGCCGGCTCAGTTGCTCCGCGATATCCTGCGGAGAGCCCTCGACAATGCGTCCAGTGGCCATGGGCACCTCGCTTTCGACCTTCTCCATCTTAGCGATTTCCCGAACCGCGTTTCTCAGAAATACCCTTCCCGCTTCTTCTGCTCCATGCTCCCCGCTTCGTCGTAATCGATCATCCGCCCCTGCCGTTCGCTCTGCCGCGCCAGGATCATCTCCTCGATGATCTCCGGCAACGTCGTCGCGCCGCTTTCCACCGCCCCCGTCAGCGGATAGCAACCCAGCGTCCGGAACCGCACAAGCTTGTCCACCGGCTTCTCTCCGGGGTGCAGCCGCATCCTTTCGTCATCCACCATGATCAGCACGCCGTTGCGTTCCACCACCGGCCGCATCGCCGCACGGTACAGCGGCACGATCTCGATATTCTCCAGGTAGATGTATTGCCAGACGTCCAGTTCGGTCCAGTTGCTCAGCGGAAACACGCGGATCGATTCCCCCGGGTTCACCTTGCCGTTGTACAGGTTCCACAACTCCGGCCGCTGGTTTTTCGGGTCCCACTGGTGATTCTTGTCGCGGAAGCTGTAGACGCGCTCCTTGGCCCGGCTCTTTTCCTCATCGCGCCGGGCGCCGCCGAAGGCCGCGTCATAACCGCCCTTGCTGAGGGCATGGCGCAGCGACACGGTCTTCATGATGTTCGTGTACTTGTTGCTGCCGTGATCGAAGGGGTTGATCCCCTCCTTCACGCCTTCCTGGTTGATGTGCACCAGCAGGTTGAGGTTGTGCTGGCGCGTGAAGCGATCCCGGAAGGCGATCATTTCGCGGAACTTCCAGGTGGTGTCGATGTGCAGCAGCGGGAAAGGCACGCGCCCTGGATAAAACGCCTTCTGCGCCAGGTGCACCATCACCGACGAATCCTTGCCGATCGAATAGAGCATCACCGGGTTGGAAAACTCCGCCGCCACTTCGCGAATGATGTGGATGGCCTCGGCTTCCAGTTGCTTGAGATGGGTCAGAGTGGCGGGTCCCACACGTGCGGCCTGGTCCGCCGCGCTCCCCGCTGCCTTCGCCGATGGTGTCACAGACATGGTCAACCCAATTCCTTCCGATGCGATAGGAAACCTTCCAGCATAGGGCACCGCACCCCCCCTTTCAACCGTCCTGCGCTCGCGCCCTGCTGGCAAATCGCGCCTAAACTCCTGATAATCGCGCGCCTGTCTCCGGAGGATTTTTTGCATGGCCCGCCCCCTCTTCACCGCCTCGCTCCTGCTTTCCGCGGCCGTGCTCGCGGCGTGCGAAGAACACCATCCCCGCACCTACCTCGTCGCCCCCTCCAACCCCAACCTCTACCTCGTTCCCCCCTCGGCCCCCAACGCGCCGCTGCCTCCCTATAACCTCCCGAACACCCCCCCCATGCCCCCGGCCCCGCCCGCCGTGGTGCGCACCCCGCCCCCCGCCCCGCCCGCCTTCGTCCCCGCACCGGCCGTCCCCACCGACAATGTCCCCGCCATCACCATTGACCCGCCCCTCCCCGCGCCCGCTCCGCCAGCACCCCCCGTGGCTCCGCCGCCCGCGCCGCCCGTCCGCTCCAGCCCCCCCACCATCGCCGGCTCAACGAACATCGCCCCGCCCGCGCCCACGACCCCCACCCCCTCCCGCGTCTCGATGCCCGTGCCCTCCACCGCCCCTGCGCCCCGCTCTGCCAGCCGCGCCCCGACCTCCCCGCCGCCCGCCCCTGCCGGAACCGTGGCGGTCACCCCCGCTCCTGCCCCGCCGCCGGCCGCGCCGCCCCGGCCGGCAACACCCGCCCCAACGCCGCCCCCCGCCTCGGCGCCCACCGCTTCCGTCACCCCGCCGCCGCCTGCACCCACCCTCCCGCCGGTGCGTCCA
>JBEHXY010000060.1:0-13775 GCA_048498455.1 Planctomycetota bacterium
CCGCCTCTGCGGCGTTCAGCGACAGGAAGTGCGTCGGGAAACCCACCGTGCGGTCCACAAGCGTGAAGGAATACGCCAGCTCCAGGCCCGCCGCCGTGCCCAGGATTCCCGCGACCACCCCGATCAGCGACACCTCCGCCAGCACCAGCCGGATGAGCTGCCAGCGGCCGGCGCCGATCGCCCGCAGCACCCCGAACTCGTACCGCCGCGCGTGCACCGAGGCGATCACCATGTTCGCCACCCCCAGCGACGCGACCACCAGCGCCCCCACCGCGATCAGCGACATCGCCCCCACCACCCGCGAGATCAGCAAGTTCAGGTTGGTCTTCAAATCGACCGATGACGCCGACTGGTACTGCTCTTCCTGCAGCTGCTCGCGCAGGCGGCCCATCACCAAAGGATCATTGGCCGGCGGCCGCACATTGAGCAGCATCAGGTTGATGTTGCGCAGCCGGAAGTATTTGCGGCCATCGGCGACCGATCCCATCACCGTGGAAACCGCCGCATCCTGAAACGTCGAGCGCATGTCGAAGTAGTTCTTGACCAGGTCCATCCCGGTCGAGGTGACGACCGCCGCGATCGTGAACGGCTGCGGCTTTCCGTCGGCGGTGATGAAGGTCAGCTGGTCGCCCACGCCGAGGTGATGTGCTTCGTAAAATTCGCTGGTGACGAAAACGTGATCGCCCGCGGCCAGTTGCGCAATGGCGGTTTTCGGATCGCCCTGCACGAAGCGCATCTCCACCAGCTGCCCGAACGACTCCGGATCCACCGCGACGAAGTTGGCGCCGTTGTTGTTGACCATGTCGCCTTCGCGGAATTCGTTGCCCTTGAGCTTCACGGGAAACGCGGCCAGCGATGTCAGGTCGCCGATCTCCGGGTGCTTCCGCCGCAGGTCCTCGACGCTGTGCTCGTTGACCGGCGCGACCGAGAACAAAAACAGGTCCGGGAATTTTGATGGGAAGCTCCACGAGGCGCGGATCGACTGGCCCCGGGCCCGCACCGCCGTGAACAGGGTCACCCCGATCATGAGGGCCGTCACCATCGCGGCCGCGCGCCATGGGGTGCGCGACCACGCGCCCCGCAGCAGCGCCGGACGCACAAACAGCACCCGCCCGATGATCGCCGCGGCCACGCGCTCCCCCGCCAGCAGCAGCGTCGGCGCCAGCAGCGTCCAGCCCACGAAAATCAGCGGCACCCCGGCGAACATGAAGAAATACACGCGGATGTCCCGCTGCGGAATGACCGCCCACAGCAGCGCTTCGACCGCCAGGCTCGCAATCCCGACCAGGGCCGCCAGCGCGATGAAGCCGCGCCGCGGCTGCCGGCCGACCGAGGTGACCGCCGCCATGGGCGAGACGCGCGTCACCTGCCACATCGGCACGAGCGCCCCGAAGGCCGTCGCGCCCAGGCCGTTAAGCATCGCGATGAACACCGACGAGGGGGCGATTTTCAGCACCACAAAAAACTGCGGCAGCGACCATACCAGCAGCATGGCCAGCGCGAACCCCAGCACCACGCCGATCGCCTCGCCGATGGCCAGCATCACCAGCGCATCGGCGCTCAAAAAGACCGCCAGCTGCCGCCGCGACGCCCCGATGCACCGCAACTGGCCGAACTGCCGCACCCGTTCCTGCACCCCCACCGACAGCGTCGTCCCGATGATCAGGGCGGCACACAAACCGGAAACGATCGACAGCAGCGTGAGCCCCAGCTGAATCGTCTGCGATTCATTGGCCAGACGCGCCTTGGAATTGGTCCCCGGCGCCACCGTGTAGGCCGGCCCCAGCTCCTTGCCCAGCTGCCGCGAATAGGCGTCGAAGTCCTCGATCCCCGCCTCCTCGCGCAGCTTCATGTCGATGACGTCGTACGCCACCGCCATGTCGAAATCCTTCGCCAGCGCATCGATCGGCAGGTACATCGAGGGCTGGGCGATGATCTCGATCGTCGGCCGCTTGATGACGCCCACGACGGTGACCTTGCGGGAGGTCGTGCCGTCCACCGTGTAGTCCAGCACATCGCCGGTCTGCGCGTTGAGCAGTTTGGCCACGCCGGCGTCGATCACCACCTCGTTGGGCGCCCCGGAGAGCCCGTGGCCGCTCATGTAAATCTTCGGACGCAGCTTCTCGTCCAGCACGGGATCGATGCCAATGGCCTCGAACCAGCGATGCTCCTCCCCCTTCGTGAGCGCCGTGTGGGTCTGCATGCGGCCCGCCGCCAGTTCCACCTCCGGGCGCGCCCGTATGGCCGGCAGCAGCGTTTTGGGGATGCGATCGTCGGTGCCGCGCTGCGACGGACGCACGTGCACCTCCGCCACCCCCAGCATCTGCCCGATGGTCGCATGGAACGAATACCGCAGGGATTCGAATGCCGCGCCGCAGCAGACGATCAGCGCCACCGCCGCCGCTATCGCCAGCGAGCAAAGCAGCGGTCGCAGCGGCCGGGCCAGCCAGTGGCGAATCGCAAGACGCAGCGCAATCCACATGTGGGCGAATCCTCGGGCTAGCGGGCGATGGTCTGGTAGTGGGCGGCCAGGGCGGAGGGATCCTCAAACGCGTCCGGATCAAATTCCCCGGAAATCTGGCCGTCGCGCAGCACCACCACCCGGTCCGCATGCCGCGCCGCTGCGGGTTCATGCGTCACCATCACGATCGTGGTCGATGAAGCGTCCGCCGCCGAATCCAGCAGCGTCCAGAACTGATTGGCGGATTGCGAATCCAGGTTCCCCGTCGGTTCATCGGCGAAGAGCACCGGCGGCGACATCACCAGCGCCCGCGCAATGGCGACCCGCTGCTGTTCGCCGCCGGACAAGGCGTCCGGCCGGTGGTCCGACCGGTGGTCGATCTTCAGGATCGCCAGCAGCTCGCGGATGCGCTCGCTGTGGGCCGGTTTCCACGATCCATCCAGCTGCAGCGGCAGCGCGATGTTCTCAAATGCGGACAGCGTCGGAATCAGGTTGAACTGCTGGAAAATGACCCCGATCCGCCGCCGCCGAAACAGCGTCAGCTGCGACTCCGACAGCGTCTCCAGCCGCTCCCCCGCCACCTCGATGGATCCCGAATCAAACCGGTCGAGGGCCGCGCACAGGTGCAGCAGCGTGCTCTTGCCCGAGCCCGACGTGCCCATGATCGCGACAAACTCGCCCTGGGCGATCTCCAGGTCCACGCCACGCAGCGCGTGCACCAGGCGATCGCCTTGCCGGTAAGTCTTTTGAAGGTTGCTGACCTTGACGGTGCTGGCCATGAAGAACGGTTCCGCGGGCACGACAGAACGGAGGATCATAGGGAATCCGGCCGGTTTCTGAAAGGTTGCCCGCCGGCTTCTGTCGTTGCGTGGTTCCCTCGCCCCCATCGCCGTTATTGGTGCCCGACCACCGACACCCGCTGCAGCAGAATGTCATCCCCCGAGCGCATCCCCAGGAACTCAATCGTGTCGCCCACCCGCCCCGGGAAGGAGGTCGGGTACACCGTCGATTCGTTGTAAACCCCCACCGGCGCATCCATCATCGTCTCGGGCGCCGCCACCGTCCCGCCATGCGCGATCGTCATCTCCGGCTTCCAGAAGGCGTTGAACTCCCGGCCCCGCATGCTCAGCACCGCCATCCCCAGCCGCGGATTCAACTCCACCACCGTCGCCCGGCCGCTGACCCACGGCGGGCCTTCCCTGGTCACTGTCCGCGTCGTCTGGCACCCCCCCACCGTCAGAAGTGCAGCCAGGACCACGGGCAAAACAGCGGTTGAGCGCATAAAAAAATCTCCGTGTGAACGTCGCCGATTATACCCGGCGGCGCTCACACGGAGAGCCAGTGTGCGTTTTCCTGCCGTTTAATTCCGCGGGCTGAGCACCAGGTCGACGGTCGGGCCGTTGGGCGCGTTGACGTGGCGAAGGACCACCTTGTTGTCCTTGATGTCCACGACCTTCGCGTTCCCGACCACCATGCCCGCGGTCACGATGTTGCCGTTGATGATCGCCACCATCTTCTGGTTTTCCCGGAAGATGCCGCCGAGTTTGAACCCGTCGGCACTCACGATCTGCACCGCGGGCGCCACGGGGGCGACCGGCGCCACCGGACGCAGCGGCTCCGGGTTGGCGATCGCGGGTTCCGCCGTCTTCACCAGCAGGGAGCGCCATTTGTCGTTCAAAATGAAGGGATTCGCAGGCACCTGCGCCAGCCCCGCATCGCCTTCCCCGTTGCCGCGAAGCAGCGTCGCCGTCGGATCTTGCCGCAGCGCCGCCTGGGCCTGTTCGGGGGTTTCGGTCGGCACTTCCGCGGCGCCCGGAGCCAGGTCCGCGCCTCCGGGAAGAATCGCCGCGCCGGCCGTCTGCGGACCGCCCCGGGTGAAGTGGAACACCACCACCCCCAGCAGCACCGCGCCCAGCACGCCCAGCAGCGCCACCTTGTTCCCCTGCTTCGCCGGTGCGCTGCCTTCTACCTGTTTATCAAAGTCGCCCATATTTCACCGTGCCATGAAGACTGAGAGATTGACGGTAATGCGGCAGGTCGGGCGCTCGCCCGGGCCGTCCTTGTGATCCTTGGTTCCTTCCAGGGTGAGCGCATCGAGCCGCGTCAGACGCTTCGTCGCCCGCAGGCCCGTGAGAAAGCGATAGCAGGAATCCCAGTCGCCCGTCCCCGAAATCTCAAAGGGGCCGGTCTTGTAGCCACCGGCATCCTTGATGTCCTTGCTGGGAATCGTCGCATCCACCTGCAATCCGGCGGACTCCGCGACGTGCGCCAGCTGCTGCATGAACTGGTCCATCGCGGTCGACGTGGGCAGCTGCGCCTCGGCTTCGGAGAGACGGGATTCCGTCTGCGCCTTGGCCGTCTCCACCTGCGTCAGCGTCTCATTGAGGCCGTCAAGCTGCGAGAGCTGCTCCCGCAACGCCTTGGACTCCGCGATGTCCCGGGTGCCGCTCTTGTACATCGGCAGCACGCCGAACGCCGCCGTCCCGGAGAGAATCGCCAGAACGACCGCCGCGCCGACCATGTTGATCGTTCGCAGGCGGCCGGTGATCAGGTTTGCACTCGACATGGAAAGTTCCTTGCGTAGACGCCCCGGTGGGCAATCCCTGGAAATTCGTGAGGTTGTTCAGGTTCCCTTGGCGACGGGCTTTTCGCAGATGATCTGGAACCGCATCACCTGCCCGTCGAGCACCTTGTCGCGGCGCGAGTTTTCCAGCACCACGTTGATCGCGGGGGTGTTCTGCTGCGTCAGGCGCGTCATCAGGGCCGCCAGCGTCGTGGAGTTCGTCGTGATCCCGCTCAGGTGCACCGCGTAAGCGTCGTCCGCAGCGGCCGCCGCAGCCCCGTCCGGCTTGGCGCCGTGGGCTTCGATCTTCACGGTCTCGAGGCAGTCATCGCTGGAGAAGCTGCCGGCGATGTTCCGCAGCAGCGACAGCAGCACCTTGTCGTCGCGCAGCTGCTGGATCTTCTGCATCCGGTTGGCCAGGTCCTGCCGCTTGGCCCGCAGGTCCTGCGAGCGCGTGATCAGCACCGACTTCTCGCGGAACTGGGTCGCCAGGTCCGCGTGCTCCGCGGCCTTGCCGCGCTGCCACACCGCGCCGTAGGCCACCGCCCCGCCCGCCAGCAGCAGCGTCACCACGCCTGCCACCGCCCACTGCGCCAGGTGCTGGCGTTGCGCCAGACGAAGCCGATACTCCGGGGGAATCAATTCTGCCATGGTCAAACTCCTCCAGGCTGCATCGCCAGTCCAACGGCCGCGGCGAAGTGCGTGGCCACGGCGGGTTGCACCGCGGCACGAACCTCCGCCGACATCGCATCGGGCGGCAGACTGTCAAACGGGCTCGGCGAGCGCACCGGCACGTGAAAACGGCTGTGGAGATAGTCGGAAAAGGCCCCATCGTCCGAGCCATTGCCGAACATCAGCAGTTCCGCCATGTGGTCCACCTGCATGGAACCGACCATGTGCGAAACGCACTTGGAGATTTCATCACCCACGCGGTCCATCGCCGCCGTGCCGTTCGCCGGGCCCTTGTTGGCGGGAAGCTCAAAGGGACGCCAGAACAGCACGCGCTGCCGCTCCACGATCGCAAAGTAGCCGCCCGTGTCGGTCAGCGCCACCGTCCCGACGATCGCATCCGATCCGCCGGTCACCCGGGAGATCAGTTCCGCCAGCGCACAGGGCGCTACGTCCAGGTGGGCGCACGTCAGCCGCAGCTTTTCAAATCCCGCGAGATAGCGCCGCACCACCGACGCCTGCGCCCCCACCACCAGCACGTCCTTCGTGCGCGAATTCGCCGCCGGGTTGCCCGCCGGCCAATAATCGAAAATCAGATCCCGCGGATCGAACGGAATGCAGTTCTGCAGCGTCCACCGCACCTGCTCCTCCGGCGGCTGGGGCTTGCTCGGATCCACCGCCACCGACCGAGTCACCACCAGGTTCGTCGGCATGGCCGCGAAGCACGTGCGGGCCTTCAGCCGGTGCGTCGAAATCAGGCTCCCCAGCGCCTCCAGGTGCCGCTCTGGAAGCGTTTCGGTCCCGCCAGGCGCCACCGACTGGTTCGCGAACGCCTGCACCTGCGGGCGGCCCTTGCGGAACCGCACGTCCAGCGCCCGCACCGAGTCGGGAGCCAGGTCGATCGCCAGCACGTTCTCTGTCGTCTTGCTAAACATGTGCGTCTGCCCCGGGGGGCCTCCGGTGAAAAACTCGTTCGCTCAGTGAACCGCGGAACTCAGCTTGAACATCGGCAGGATCACCGACACCGCGATGAAGCCCACGAACCCGCCCAGCAGCACGATGATCATCGGCTCCAGGGCCGTCGTCAGCACCTTGATCCGCTCCTGCAGTTCTTCCTCGTGGAAGCTCGCCACCTCCAGGCACACCGCCGACAGCGTGCCCGTCTGCTCGCCCACGCCCATCATCTGCGTCACCATCGGCGGGAACAGGGTCGTCGCTTCGAAGTCAGTCGACAGCTGCTTGCCTTCCGCAATGTGGTTCCGCAGCCGGTTGAAAAACCGCCAGTAGTACACGTTGGGCATCATGTCGCGCGTCAGCACCAGCGCTTCCGCCAGCGGCAGGCCCGCCTTGATCAGCATCCCCATCGTCTGGATCGAACGGCACACGTAGGAAAGCATCAGCGTGCGGCCCAGCAGCGGAATCTTCAGCATGTACTTGTGGACGCTGTCGCGCACCGACGGATGGTGCAGAATCCACAGCACGAACACCACCGTCGAAACCAGGCTGATCCCCAGCAGCGGCGCGTGCGCCGCGACAAATTCACTCGTGCCGATCACCAGCTTCGTCGTCGGAGGCAGCGGCACGCCCGAGGCTTTGAACACGTTGGCGAACCGCGGCAGCACGAAGGTGGTCATCACGGCCACCGCCGTCAGCGCCACGCACAGCAGGATCACCGGGTACATCAGTGCCCCGCGGATCGAGCTGGCCACGCGCATCTGGTTGCGGATCATCAGCTGCAAAGCCGTGAGCATGTGCCGCAGCAGGCCCGACGATTCGCCCGCGCGGATCATCGTGACATAAAGGTCGGAAAACACGTGCGGATGGCGGGCCAGCGCCTGGGAAAAGGACTGGCCCTGCTTCACGCGGTCGTGCAGGTCGGTCAGGATCTTCTTCAGCGACGGATGGGCCTGCTGCTTCGCCAGCGCTTCCAGCCCCGCGCACAGGTCGCAGCCGGAGGTCAACATCACCGCCAGCTGGCCCGTCATGATCAGGATCATCTTCTGCGGAACCGCCTCGCCGGAAAGCTTCCGCTTGATGCTGGCGGCCCAGGCGAACCCGCTGATGTGCGCCGGCCCGTCCTGCGGCGCCGCGTCCTGCGGCTGCATCGACGACGAGGCCATGGCTTCGGGCGTGTTGGGCATGGAAAGAGTGCGTGTCATAATGATCCTTATCGGCGCTTGGGCGCCTGCGCTTAACCGCTGTGCGAATTGCCTAGATCCGGGCGTCGGGGTCCAATAATCCCTTGGCCATCAGGTCACGCCCGCATTGCGCGAAGCTGATCATCCCGTGCTCCCGCCCCGCGTTGATGGCGTTGTGAATCTGCTCCAGTTCGTTCGAGCGAATCATGTTGGCGACCCCCGGCGTCCCCATCAGCACCTCGTACACCAGGGTCCGCTGGTCCCGTGCTTTCGCCGGAAGCAGGCGCTGGGCGAACACCATCCGCAGCGACTGCGACAGTTGCATGCGCACCTGCGCCGCGTCCGCCGATCGAAAGCCGTCAATCATTCGCGAAACCGCCCCCGCCGCCGTCGACGAGTGCACCGAGGCCATCACCAGGTGCCCGGTCTCCGCCGCCGAAAGCGCGATCGAGATGGAGTCCAGGTCGCGCAGCTCGCCCAGGACGATCACGTCCGGCGACTGCCGCAGGACCGTCCGCAGCGCGGTCTGCCAGGTCGGCGTGTCGGTGCCGATCTCCCGCTGCTCGATGATCGAGCGTTTGTTGGTGTAGATGAATTCGATCGGGTCTTCGATCGTGATGATGTGCGCCGCACGCTCCTGGTTGATGTGCTCCACGATCGCCGCCAGCGTCGTCGATTTGCCCGAGCCCGTGGGGCCGGAAACGAGGATGAGCCCGTTCGGCGATTCGCCCATCCGCACCACGTGCGAGGGCACCCCCAGCCGCCGCGAATCCGGAATCTCCGGCCACACCATCCGCAGCACGATCGCCAGGTGGTCGCGCTGAAAGTGAACGTTGCACCGCACCCGCCCGGCGCCGGGATAACTGCAGGAAAAATCGAGTTCCCGCTTCTGATTCAGTTCATCCCAAAGGCTCGCCCGCACCAGCTCCTTGGCGATCGATTGCACGTGCATCGCCCCCAGGGGCTGCACCTCCAGCCGCTGCCACTGCCCCGCCACCCGGATCGCCGGCGCATCCCCCACCATCACCAGCAAGTCTGACGCTCCGCGACCCTTCGCGGTCTTGAGCAGTTCACCGAGTGTGATCACCCCTGCTCCTCCGCCGGAGCCCATGCCACCCGCAACACTTCTTCCAGGCTCGTCTGCCCGGCCTTGGCCCCCATCATCCCTTCCTGGAAGAGCGTTGTTTCCCCGGCCCTGGCGCGTGCCTCGCGCAATTCGCCGGCCGACGCCGCACGCTCCATGAGCTTGCGCGCGTCCTGGCCCACTTCAAATACTTCGTACAGCCCCAGCCGTCCACGATGTCCGCTGTTGTAGCACTGGTTGCACCCCTGACCCTTGTAAAAAATCGTGCCGTCGTTCGGAAGGCTCAGCCGCGCACGCACTTCGTCCGGCGGCGAGTAGGGCTGCCGGCAGGCCGGGCAGATCTTCCGCGCCAGCCGCTGCGCCACCACCCCGATGACCGAGTTGGCCACCAGGAAGGGCTCGACGCCGATGTTGATCAATCGTGTGATCGCCCCGACCGAATCGTTCGTGTGCAGCGTCGAGAGCACCAGGTGCCCCGTCAGCGACGCCTCCACCGCCACCCGCGCCGTCTCGTTGTCGCGGATTTCGCCCAGCATGATCACGTTGGGATCCTGCCGCAGCACCGATCGCAGGACCGCCGCGAACGTCAGGTCGATCTGGTGGTTCACCTGCACCTGGTTGATCATCCCGAGCTGGTACTCGACGGGATCTTCGATCGTCACGATGTTCTTCTCGGGGCTCTTGACCATCTGCAGCGCCGAGTACAGCGTCGTGGTTTTGCCCGAGCCGGTGGGACCGGTCACCAGCAGCAGGCCGTGGGGGCGGTCGAGCATCCGCTTGAATTTCTCGATGAGGGCCTGCCGGAAACCCAGCTGCTCGAGGTCGAACACCAGGTTCGCGGAATCCAGGATTCGCATCACGACCTTTTCGCCACCGGTCGTCGGCAGGGTCGAGACGCGGATGTCGATTTCCCGGCCGTTGATGCATACCGGGATGCGCCCGTCCTGCGGGCGGCGTCTCTCCGCGATGTCCAGCTTCGCCATGACCTTGATGCGCGAGACCATCGCCGGCTGCAGCGAAATCTTCTGCGTCATCAGTTCGCGGAGCACGCCGTCGATGCGGTAGCGGACGCGGACGATCTTGCCGTCGGGCTCCACGTGGATGTCCGAGGCCTTGTGCGTGATCGAGGTCGTCAGGATGTAGTTCACCAGGCTCGCGATGGGCGAGTTCTCGGAGTATTCGCCGATCTGCTCGGACTTCTCCCCCTCGTCGACGATCTCGACCTTGTTCTTTTCGATCGACGAGAGCAGCCCGTCGATGTTCACGTCCGAGCCGTAATACTTTTCGATCGACTGCCGCACCGCTTCCGGCGAGCAGAGCACCAGCTGGATGGAGCAGTCGCTGATGCGCTCCAGGTCGTCGAAGTCGAAAATCGACAGCGGCCGCGAGATGCCCACGGTCAGCCGGTTCTCCACGAAGAACATCGGGATGACGCCGTAGTACTGCGCCTTTTCCTTGGGGATGTGCCGCACCTGCTCGGGGTCGATCATGCCGGGCCGCAATTCGACCGAGGGCAGGCCGATCTGCTGGCCCACGATCCGCAGGAGCTCCAGCGGCTTGATCAGGTTCATCTCGACGAGGGTTTCGCCCAGCATCGTGCCGGCGTCCCGCGAGCGTTTGAGCGCCGCATCGAGCTGTTCCTGCGTAATCCGGCCGGTGCTGGTGAGCAGTTCACCGAGCCGGAACTTTCGCTTCAATTCAGGCATGCGGCAACACTCCGGCTGTGCAATGCAGGGCAAACCGCGTTTCCAGCCG
Organism: Planctomycetota bacterium; assembly: GCA_048498455.1. GTDB lineage: Bacteria > Planctomycetota > Phycisphaerae > WQYP01 > WQYP01 > CALCHA01. The sequence goes on from JBEHXY010000060.1 coordinate 10,671, forward strand.
CGTGGCCAGAAGGATGTCCAGCACCAGGTCGGAGGCGTCCGTCAGGCGCAGCTTCATACTCAGGCCCGCCAGCCGCTCCTGCACGGAGATCAGCCAGCCGAGCCCCACGGAATCCAGGCCCTGCACGGCGGCGAGGGCGATGTCGATGACTTCGGGTTTCTGCGTGATCGCGTCGTCGATCAGGCGGTCCATCCCCCCTACTGTCCGCTGCGAAATAAATTGCGGCGCGATCACGGTCGCGATGCGGAGTTCAGGGTCTACGTTGCGCACCATCGGGCGGCCTCCCGGCCAGTGATGCCGCCAAACGGTCGGCTGCTGCACTGGCACTCGAAAGGCATATCGGACTGCTGGGAACGCGACTCAAGGAGTTGCCGCAAGTCCACCCCCTTTTATCACCCAAAAAACGGACTTAACGGCGGGTGTGGGCGGCAATCACCGCGATCACGATGGCCAGCAGGATGGCCGCGAGCACCGCCAGGGTGATTTTGATCCAGCTGTAGGGCCGGTCGCCGGAGACTTCCCCTGTTCGGGCGTTGACCAGGATGCGGAAGGTTTTGCCCTGGTACCGATAAACGGCAAGCCACAAGGGCAGAAGAATGTGTTTAAAGGTCACTCCCACATGCTGGGTGCTGAGCGAATTGATCTGCTGGTGATCGCCGCCGATGTCCTGGGCGACCAGCCGGCGGATGGCGCCGTCCATGATCTGCTGGGCGGTCTGGAACCCGTCGCCGAGCGAGACGACGTAGCGCTCGGTCTTGAAGCCGGCGAGATAGTCCGGCTTGAACCCGGTCAGGCCGTGAAGGTCCCAGGGCTCGAGGGCGTCGACCGAGGGGCGGGGCAGGGAGGCCGAGGCGCAGACCAGCACGTCGTCAAAGAAGTGGTCGACTTCGCCGGAGACGTAGGTCCAGCGGGTGCGGCGGACCTGGCGGGTTTGGGATTTTCCTTCGGAGTCGGTGTAGTGTTCGGTCTCCCAGTAGTCGTCGCCGCGCATGCCGCTGTACTGGGAGTAGGTCATGGAGTCGTAGGTCCAGAAGGGCATGTAGACGCCCGATAACTGGCCGAGGTTGGCCATCTGCTTGAGGTTGTTGGGGGCGAACCAGCGGGAGCCGATCCAGTTGTTGAAAGCGGCGATGGCGTCGCGTTGCGGGACTTTGAACGGCAAGAGGGATTCGGGGCAGATCATGGCGGCGGCGGCGGTGCGCGGGGCATTCTCCAGGTGGGTGGCGCAGAAGGGGCAGGACTGGGTTTCGACGTTGTCTTCGAGGAGGACCATCGCGCCGCAGCCGGGGCAGCGGACTTCGGCGGAGCGGCCGCTGATGGTGCCGGTGTCCATGCCGATCTTGGAGAGGGCCTGCTGGTAATCGCGTTCCTGGACGGCGGTGCTGGCGGGGGCGATCTGTTCGACGTAGCCGCAGTAGGGGCATTTGAGGGCGCGCTGGGAGGGATCGAAATCGAGGCGGGCGCCGCAGTTTTTGCAGGGGAACTTGCGTCCGGCGGGCGGGGCGTTGGTTTCGGTGGCGGGCTTGGCTTCGGGTATGGCGTCGGCGGGCAGGGGCGGCGGGGCGGCGGCGGGGGCAGCGGTTTGGGTGCGCACGGGGGGGACGATGGGGGGCGCGCTGCTGCGCTGCCGACCGGCCTCTTGGATGGAGACTTTTCCCGTCAGAATGTCCCGAGCGAGTTGCCGATCATCCGCCATTCGCCATGCCCACTTACTGTTGCTCTTTCGTGCCTTTGGATGCGACTGATCTTACTGCGGGGGGAGGGGTGGGGGCATGCTGGCGAAGAGGCCGGCGAGCTCGGGGACGGATTCGGCGGCGGTCCATCCGGCCATGCCCTGGCGCCAGACGAGGGTGTTGCGGGCGAGGGCGCCTTCGCGGACTTTGCCGGCGAGGGCACTGGTGTCGAAGGGGCCCTGCTGCTGGTTGTTGATGGCGACGTAGAAAGGGGCGGCGCCGGGGAGTGGCGGAGGCGCGACGGCCCCCCCACCGCTGTTGCCGCCGCTCATGGCGTTGCGCATCTGGTCGGCCATGGCGCTGCCGGCGGCGATGCCGGCGCCGAGGCCGGACATGCCGGAGGGGTTTTTGGCGGCGTCGCCGATGGCTTCGGCGGTGCGGTACTGGGTGTATTTGTTCATGTCGCCGAGGACGCCCATCTTGGTGCGCTGGTCGAGGGCGGTTTCGACGTCGGGGGGCAGGGAGATATTTTCGATGAGGAAGCTGGTGAGGGCGAGGCCGAGGCCGGCGAGGTCGGGCTTGATGACTTCGAGAGCGACCTTGGAGATTCTGTCGTAATTGCCGGCGAGGTCGAGGACGGCCATTTTCGCCTGGCCGATGGCGTCGACGAAGCGGGAGACGATGGTGTTGCGGAGCTGGTTGGAGATTTCGAAGGTTTCGAAGAGGGGGTCGGTGACGACGAGCTGTTTGAGGAAGGTGGCGGGGTCGGAGACGTGGAAGGCGTAGCTGCCGAAGGCGCGGACGCGGACGACGCCGAACTCGGGGTCGCGCATCATGATGGGGTTTTGGGTGCCCCATTTCTGGTCGGTCCACTGGCGCATGGAGATGAAGTAGACTTCGGCCTTGAAGGGGGAATTGAAGCCGTACTTCCAGCCCTTGAGGGTGGAGAGGAGGGGGAGGTTCTGGGTGGAGAGGGTGTAGGTGCCGGGGGCGGTGAAGATGTCGGAGAGCTGTCCCTCGTTGACGAAGAGGGCGGTTTGTCCTTCGCGGACGACGAGTTTGGCGCCCATTTTGATTTCGTTGTTCTGGCGGGGGAAGCGGTAGGCGAGGACGTCGTTCTGCGCGGGTTCGTTCCACTCGATGATGTCGATGAACTGGCCACGCAAGACATTGAATATGGACATTCTGTTGCTCCTGTGCGGGCGGGTTCCGTTACCGCCCATCATAGTGCACCGCGTTGTTGGGGGCAGCAGTCCGCAAGGAATTGGGGAGGAAGTGTGGATGATGGAGGAGGGCGGGGATGGGGGAATCCTGGTGAGGAGTTGGGGGGTTTTTGTCGGTGTTTATCATGGGTTTGGGGAAAAGGGGGCAAAAAACATCGGTGTGTATCATGGGGAGGTGGGGTTTTCTTCGGTGTTTGCCAAGGTTTTGG
>JBEHXY010000061.1:0-13759 GCA_048498455.1 Planctomycetota bacterium
CAAGGCGATCACCGGGGTGAAGGTCGTCCATGACGGCGATTTTGTCGGCGTGGTGGCGCCCAACAGCTTTCTCGCCGAGAAGGCCGTGGCCGCGCTCGCCGAGACCGCAAAGTGGGAAGGCGCCCAGAACGTCCCCAGCAGCGGGCTCGCCGCCTACCTGACCGACAACGTGCGCGGCGGCGTGCCCGCGAATCCCTTCGCCGCCGAAGCCGCCGCCGCCCCCAGCCACTTCAAACAGTCCTATTTCGTCCCTTACGTCCAGCACGCGCCGCTCGAGCCGCGCACCGCCGCCGCCGAATGGATCGACGACAAACTCACCGTGTGGACCGGCACGCAGAATCCCTTCGGCGTGCGAACCGAGGTGGCGCGGGCCTTGGGCGTGGGCGAAGAGGCCGTGCGCGTGATCGTGCCGGACTTCGGCGGGGGTTATGGCGGCAAGCACACCGGCGAAGCGTCGGTCGAAGCCGCGCGCCTGGCCAAAGGCGCGGGCCAGCCGGTGATGCTGCGCTGGAGCCGGGCCGAGGAATTCACGTGGGCCTACTTCCGGCCGGCGGGCGTGATCCAGATCGAAGCGGCGCTCGATGGCAATGGCCGCATGACTAACTGGCATTTCGTGAACATCAACTCCGGCAACGCCGGGCTCGAAACCCCCTACACGGTCGCCGCCAAACGCAGCCAGTACGTGCAATCTGATCCCCCGCTGCGCCACGGCTCCTACCGCGGGCTCGCCGCCACCGCCAACAACTTCGCCCGCGAATGCGCGATGGACGAGCTCGCCGTGATGGCCGGCAAGGACCCCCTCGCCTTCCGCATGGAACACCTCGAAGACCAGCGACTGCGCGCCGTTCTGCAAGCCGCCACCCGGAAATTCGGCTGGGGCGCCAAGCCCGCCGACGGCCACGGCGTGGGTCTTGCCTGCGGGGTGGAGAAGGGCTCCTATGTCGCCGCCTGCGCGGAGGTCACCCTGGAAAATGGCGTCCCGGTCGTCAAGCGCCTCGCACAAGCCTTCGAGTGCGGCGCCATCGTCAATCCCCTCGGCCTGCTGCAGCAGGTGCAGGGGGCGATGGTGCAGGGACTCGGACCGGCGCTGTGGGAGGAGATGAAGTTCGAGTCCGGCAAAATCACCAACGCCGCCTTCGCCAAATACCGCGTCCCGCGCTTCGCCGATCTGCCCGCCATCGACGTCGAGCTGCTCGACCGCAAGGACCTGGCCAGCGCCGGCGCCGGCGAAACGCCCATCATCTGCGTCGCCCCGGCGATCGCCAACGCCGTCTCAACACTCGCCGGCAAACGCGTCCGCGCGTTGCCCATCCGCGCCTGAGCCCCCCCACCGTCACGGTTGAACCGGCTTGGCAGGCTCCACCGCCTTGTGCAGCGGCACCACCGGCACCGTCATGATGTCCAGCGATTGCCCATCCGAAAAGTGGCCCGACTGGATGAGAATCCGCGAGGAATCCGGCGAAAAGGTCGGATGAATGTGGTCCGGCTTCATCTTGTGATCCGTCGTCAGCAGCGTCGTGTCGCCCGACAACCGGTCGATCAGGTACAGGTTCCCCTGGAACGTGTCGCCCGCCAGCCACTTGCCATCCGCCGAGCCGTTGTTGTGCCAGAAGCCCTGCACCTCCGTCGTCGGCGGGCCATACACCTGCAGCGCGTTCGTCCGCAAATTGATCACCGCCACGCCCGTGGGCTTGGCCCGCAGCCGCGGCTGGTGCCCCATGATGTTGAACGAGACGTGGTCCTTGTCGATCACGCACTCGTGCGTCACCCATTCATCCGGCGTTTCGGGATAGAGCGCCTTGTGCGACCACGTCCCATCCGCCAGCGTCGCATACCACATGCGCTGGGGCGCGTCCCCGCCGGTCTCATGACAGAACAGCACCTCGCCGCTCACCCACGGATTTCCCTGGATGTGCCCGATGGTGAACGGAATCTCCGCCGCCACCGTGGCCTTGCCGGTGTGAATGTCCATCGCGATCAGCGCCGACGGATGCTGCGCCACCGACGCCCCCGCCGGCCGCGATGCCGGCGCCGTCGCCGCCCCACGCCCCGCACCAGCCGCCGCAACCGCACCACCGCCGCCGCCCGCGCCGCGCCCGCGCCCCGCATTCGGGTCCCGGTTCAGCCCGAAATACATCACGTTCTCATCCGCATCCAGCCCCGACCCGCCCGCCACGCGCATCCCCTCCGGCATCGGCAGCACCCGTTCATACGCCTCCGGCCCCTTCAATTTCCCCGCCGCCGAATCCGCCAGCAGCGGCGTCAATTCCAACTCCACCAGCACCTGCCCCGCATCCGTATTCCGAAAGTAATACAACCGGTTCGACTTCCGCGCCACATTCAAATTCCCCGCATCCGCGTTCCCCTCCGTCAACTGAATGATGTCCCCCGTCTGCTCGTTGACCGCGAACGCCTGCATCCGTCCATCCGCCGGCCGGTTCGACCGAAACACGATGTGCTTCCCATCCGCCGTCCACTGCTGGTGCGTCTGGTAAATCTTGGCGTCGTTCGCCGGCGAGGTCGTCAGCCGCGTGATCGTCAGCTTCGTCACCGGGTCCTCGTAGGTCACCTTCTCCGACGGGTACCGCTTGCCCACATCCGACGCATACGCCCCCGCCGCCAAACCCGCCAGCGCCACAAAACCCACCAGCATCTGCCGCTTCATCATCGCATCTCCAAAGCCACGCAACCTGTTCAAATTCTTCCAATCACTCGCCAAGAATGGTTTTCACCGGATGCCGCTCCCGCACCACCACCGCCGCATCCCGATCCCCATGGGCCCCCTGCCCGCGCAGCCCCGCCGCCTGCAGGTTCCCGCAATCCTCCGCCTCCAGCGCGTGCGTGAAATACGCCGGCACATTCTTCCCCCATTCCACCGAGCAATCCTTGAACGCCACGTTGTCCGCGTTCCGCAGAAACCACCCCGGCGTCCCGTGAAGCTCAATGTCCTCCCGAGCCTTCGTCGGCCGATTGTCGAACAGCCCCCCCTTGTACTTCGTCCAGCGATCCAACGTCAGGTGCACGTTCTCTAGCAGCACGTTCTCGATCCGGCTTTCCACCGATCCCTCGACCCGCGCGCTGTTCTCCGCCCGCCCCGTCACGTTCACCACGCGCACGTTCCGAATATGCCCCAGCGCCGCCCCCGTGGTTCGCGGAATCGCCGTGAACGAAATCGCCTCCCCGCGTCCCCACCATGGATCCGAAAAATAGCGCGACGTGAACCGGATGTCCCGGAACTCCACGTTCTGCACGTTCCCCGCGTCGCGCAACTGGATGCACAACCCCCGGCAGCCCTCCTTCAGTTCGCACCGCTCAAAGCGCACATCCGTGATGTCCTGCACCGTCTCCGTCCCGATTTTCACCCCCGAATCCTGCGTCTGAATCACGCAGTCCTTCACCACGATCCGCGCCGAAGGCCCATAGTCCTTCGGCTGCCGCGTCGTCTTGATCACCACCCCATCATCCCCGCACGTGATGTGGCAATTCCGAATCTCCACATCCCGGCAATGGTCCGGATCGATCCCATCGCAGTTCGGCACATCCAGCTGGTTCTCGATCTTCACCTTCTCGATCAGCACATGCTCGCAGCCCAGCAAATGCAGCGTCCACGACGGCGCCTGCCGGATCGTGATCCCCGAAATGTCCAGGTCCCGGCACCCCGTCAGCAGCACCAGCCGCGGCCGCCAGCTCTTCGGCCGCCACCACTCGTTCGCCTCCTCATAATGATCCATGAACTCCGGCGACCGCCCGTTGATCGACCCCGTCCCTGAAATCCGCAGCCCATGCGCCTCCTCCGCCACCAGCACCCCCGGCCCGTCCCCGCCGTGCGACCCGTGGCTGGTCTCGTGATAATCCTCGCGGTTCGTCGATACCAGCAGCTCCGCATCGTCCGCCAGGTGAAAATCAATCCCCCCGCGCAGCGCCAGGCAGCCCACGAGGAACTTCTTCCCGCCGCGCAACAGCACCTGCCCCCCCGCCGCCGCCGCCGCGTCGATCGCCTTCTGGATCGCATCGGTGTCCAGCGCCGCCCCGTCGCCGCGGGCCCCATACGTCAGCACGTCAAATGTCTTCATGGTCTTCCGTGAGCGAGGAGCACCCGGCGAGCAGCCGGCCACTGCCAGCGCCGCGCCCAACTTCAAGGCGTCGCGCCGCGTCAAACGTGGATCTTTCATGGTCACCGCCTACTGCGCCTTCCCCGGCTTGAGCACCGCAATGTTCGGCTTGGGCACCGGCGGCATCTGCCCCTCATCCAGGTAAAAGCTCGGATGCGGCGGCTGGTTGTACGCCACGTTCTGCCACACCAGGCTCAAACGGTAATCCGGATCCTGCAACAGCGTGTACAGCTTGTGCTTGGTCGGAATCGTCGTCGTGTACAGCCGCAAATGCTGCCCGTCGTTCGTCCGCCAGATCACCTCTTCCCGCCAGTCGCCCAGGATGTCCCCGGAGATCACCGGCGTCGATTTCGTCCCGTTGTTCGACGAACACTCCCGGTCCCGCAGCAGCGTCTCGGTCGTCTCGTTCTGCCAGTTCCACTTGTCGATGTGGTTCCCGTCCAGCAGCTCCTCCAGGTAATCCCCATCCCAGTAAATACAGAAGTTGCACGATGACGGATGCTTGTCCGAAATCCGCTTCCCCTTCGCGTCATACATCCCGTTCATCCCCGCCCCCAGCGCCCAGCTCTCATGCCCCGAATACCGCGGATCGATGTTGAACGCCACCCCGCGACCCGGCCCTTCCCCCTTGTCCCCGCCGCTCTCCGCCGCCTTCACCGACGGCAGCTTCCACAGCGTCGCCCCCGTCTTCGCATCGTACATGTGCATGCCCGCATCCGAGAACCGCTCCTGGATCGACAAAACCTCCAGCCCCGGATGCGTCGGATCCAGGTCGCTCACATGCAGCGTGTCTCCATGCCCATAGCCCGTCGAGTACCGCCCCGTTCCATCCGCATTCACCACCATGTCGCCATAAATGATTTCGTCCTTCCCATCCCCATCCACATCCGCCACCGCCAGGTTGTGATGCCCCTGCCCGCCGAACTTCTGCAGCCCCGGTTTCGCCGAATCAAACAGCCACCGGTTCACCAGCTTGCCCCCCTTCAAATCCCACGCCGCCAGCGTCGTCCGCGTGTAATACCCCCGGCACATCACCACGCTCGGATGCACCCCATCCAGGTACGCGACGCACGCCAGAAATCGGTCCATCCGATTCCCATACCCATCGCCCCACACCTGCTGCAATTGCTGACTCGTCGGGTTCTCCGTCTCCGGATGCCGCCCCGGCAGATACTTCTCCGTGTCGATCGCCTCCCCCGTCAGCCCATTGAACACCGTCAGATACTCCGGCCCCGCCAGGATATACCCGTTGTGGTTCCGCCAATCCTTGTTCGCATCGCCCAGCACCTTCCCCTTCGCATCGCGCGTCCCATCCGCCGTCTTGCACACCACCTCCGCCTTCCCATCCCCATCCAGGTCATACACCATGAACTGCGTGTAGTGCGCCCCCTCGCGAATGTTCTTCCCCAGGTTGATCGTCCACAGCAGCGTGCCATCGAGCTTGTATCCCTGCAAAATCGGCGGATCCGTCTCCCCGCCCTGCGAGTTGTCCTTCCCGCGCCCCGCCATGTGAATCACCAGGTCCAGATCGCCGTCGCCGTCCAGGTCCGCCACCGACCCGTCGTTGGGCATGTATCCCTCCGGCGTCTTCATCGGAATGTCGAGATACGGCCGCGCGGGCGCATTGGCCGGAAATGTAAAAGGATTGCTCGCCGGGCCCTCCTGCCCGTTGACGATCGGCCGCACCGTGTACGCCACCGGCTGCGAAAAATTCACCCCCGCGTCCTCGAAAAACGTCACATCCCCGATCGGTGCCTTGTTCGCCTTCACGGGCTGCCCGCCGCCCACCGTCCGGTACACGTTGAATGCGATGTTGTCGGGATCCGTGGCGAACATCCGCCAGCTCACCCACGCCTTGCCCCCGCCCTGGTTCAGCGCCACCACCCCGCGCGACAGGTACTCCATCTGCCGCTGGCCATAGGCCGCCTGCCCCCCCACCATCACCGCCGCGCCCATCAGCCCCGCCGCCACCGTTTTCTTCAGCCACGCCATCGTCTGTCCTCCGTGTTCTGCACCGGTGTCAAAGAGGGGAAGCGGGCCGGCCGCTCCGCCACGGTCGGCCCGCCCGAAATTCCCATCACGTTGATTTCCCTGCCCTTCCCTGCCCCTGGTTCCCTTCCAGAAATGCTGCTTACTGATTCGCTCCGCCCGCCCCCAGCGGCGCCTCGCTCGTCCGGTTCGGACTCGACGGCACCTTGAATTGCGACTCCTCCGTGAAGTCCGGCTTCGATGGATCGAACGCCTTCACATCGTCCTTCACATGCTTCCCCAGCTCCGGGGCCCCATCCTTGATCCCCTGCACGATGCACCGCGCCAGCTCATACGCCCCCATCGGGCTGTGGTGCGTCCCGTCATGCTTGCCTTCCGGCGTCGCATGCTCAAACAATTGATCCGACCCCTTCTCCCCCAGCGCCTCATACAACGACGCGCTCATCTTGTTTAAATCGATCAGGATCGCTCCCGTGTTCTTCGCCGCCTCCCGCACCTTGTCCGGATACGGCGCCAGACTATCCGTCACCTTCCCATCCTTGAACGTGTGCCGGTTCATCGGCGTCACCACGATCGCGGTCGCCCCCTTCGCCTGCACCTGCTTCACCCACTCCTCCAGGTCCTTCTCATACTTGTCCGCCGCCCCCTCCCCCTTCGCCTTCATGTCGTTGTGCCCGAACTGCTCGATGAAAAAGTCCCCCGGCTTGATCTCGCTCAAAATCTTCTTGAACCGCCCCGCCCCGTTGCTGCTCGCAATCGACTCCCCCGATTCCCCATGGTTTGCAATCGCAATGTCGTCCTTGAAGAAGTTCGTCAGCATCTGCCCCCAACTGCAATAAGGCTCCGCCGACTGATCGCACACCGTCGAATCCCCCAGCACATACACCGTCGGCACATCCACCTTCTCGATCGTCAGCGACGCGATCGCCGGATGCGCATTGTTGAATTCCAGCGTCAGCTTGTCATCCCACGCCCACGCCTCCTGCACCGATTCCCGCGGCGCCTTGAGCTTCACCTTCCCGCCCTCATACTCCGGACGTCGCACGTTCACCACAAAGCTCACCGTCTGGTACTGCCCCGCATCGGTGTGCACATGCTCCACCATCAGCCGCCGCAGCTCCGCCTTGATCGTCGTGTCGCTCGCCGCGCTCGGATCCCCAAGCACCGCCGTCACCTTGTAATTCCCCTCCGGCACCGCCGCCGAAAAGAAAAACGGCTTCTCCGCCACCAGCGCCCCATCCTTGGTCGCATCCCCCGAGCCCGTCACAACCTTCGCATCCGCTGCTTTCTCAAATCCATAGCCCGCCCCGGAATACACCGCACCAGGGTCCACCTCCGTGTATCCCGGCGCCGCTTTACCCGCAAAATCGAACTTCCAAGGCGATTTGAAAACCAATGGCGTTTTGTCCTGAGCCCCCGCCCGCGCCGAAAACTCCGTCATCCCTGCCACCGCCGCCGCCACCGCCAGAACACCCGCCACGCCACGTCGCATCTGCATCATCACAACCCTATTCTCGAGAGAATTTGGTATGGACCAACGGCCGACTGGAGCCCGCCGCCTGCCCGCCGCAAAGCCGGTTTCTACTAGACGATACCACCACCCCTTTATTGCAGGGCAATAAACCCGCACGCCCCCGCGTTTTCCGACCAACATCTCACCCCTTTTCTTTGGACGCACATGAAAAAAACACTCCTTCCCCTCGGCGGCGGCCTCCTCCTCACCACCCTCCTCGGCGCCGCCGGCTGCCAGTCCCACCCCCGAGAGCCTGGCGACTCCCGCACCGCCTCCAACCGGCAATCCCCCGCCAATCCCTCCGCCGGCTCCATGACCCGCCCCGCCCTCTCCCACATCGCCCCCAGAACCTCCTACAACGTTCGCGATTTCGGCGCCGCCGGTGATGGCGTCAAACTCGACAGTCCCGCCATCAACCGCGCCATCGATGCCGCCGTCGCCGCCGGCGGAGGCACCGTCGTGCTTCCCCCGGGCACCTACCTCTCCGGCTCCGTTCACCTCAAGTCCAACATCAACCTCCAGATCGACGCCGGCGCCGTCCTCCTCGGCGCCCCGCAAACCCCCGAGAACAACCCCTATGACCCCGTCGAACCCTGGGAAGGCCACGCCTACCAGGATGGCGGCCACACCTACTTCCACAACTCCCTCATCTGGGGCGAAAACCTCGTCAACGTCTCCATCACCGGCCGCGGCATGATCAACGGCGGCGGCATGATCAACCAGGACGGCACCGAAGACCAGATCACCGGCTTCGCCGCCGCCGCTGGAACCATCAACCGCCCCCCCACCAACCCCAACGGCGCTTCCACTCAGGATGCAGCCTCCGCCCCCGCCACCCGCCCCGCCTTCCGCGGCTTCAACGCCCCCAACCCCGGCAACAAGGCCATCGCCCTCAAGCTCTGCAAAAATGTCCTCATCCGCGATGTCACCATCTATCACGGCGGCCACTTCGCCATCCTCACCACCGGCGTCGACATGCTCACCATCGACAACGTCATGATCGACACCAACCGTGACGGCATGGACATCGACTGCTGCCGCAACGTCATGGTCTCCAACTGCCGCGTCAACTCCCCCACCGACGACGGCATCTGCCCCAAGTCCACCCTCGCCCTCGGCGAACTCCGCATCACGGAAAATATGACCATCACCAACTGCGAAGTTTCCGGCTTCCAGGAAGGCACCCTCCTTGATGGCACCATGAAACCGTACCGCAACCGCGATGGTTCCATCGGTGGCACCGGTCGCATCAAAATGGGTACCGAATCCAACGGCGGCTTCCGCAACGTCACCATCTCCAACTGCACCTTCCGCTCCTGCCGCGGACTCGCCCTCGAAGAAGTCGATGGCGGCATCCTGGAAAACTTCGCCATCTCCAACCTCACCATGATGGACATCGCCGGCTACCCCATCTACATCACCACCGGCCAGCGCAACCGCGGACCCAACGTCACTTCCCCCTCCGTCATGCGCAACATCACCATCTCCCACGTCATCGCCACCGGCGTCGATGCCACCTCCGGCATCCAGATCACCGGACTCCCCGACATGCCCATCGAAAACCTCCGCATCGAAGATGTCCGCATCCACTACAACGGCGGCGGCACCCGCGAACAGGCCGACCGCGTACCCCCCGAACTCAACAAGGGCTACCCCGAACCCTCCCGCGTCGGCGTCATGCCCGCCTACGGCCTCTACGCCCGCCACGTCAAAGACCTCGAACTCGCCAACCTCCGCTTCACCTTCGAGCAGCCCGATGCCCGCCCCGCCATCGCCGCCGTCGACGTCCACGGCCTCGAAATCGACAACCTCAAGGCCCAGCTCGGCCAAGGCGTCACCGCCGCCCGCTTCGAAGGCGTCACCGGCGTCACCATCCGCAACTCCCCCCTCCTCTCCGCCAACGGCGCCATCAACCAGTCCGACACCATCCGCCCGGCCGGCTCCGTCCAATCCAACTTCACCGGCGTCCCCACCCCCACCAACCGCAAACCCACCGACCAGGAATAACCCCACGCCCAAAAAAAAAGGGGAGGCCGCCCAACCAGCGACCTCCCCTTCTCATTTGATGCCGCCCGCAACCACCGCCGCGAACCGCTACAATAGTTCGGGAACACTCCTCTTTGACGCAACGCGCCATGAGAGTTTTTTGGAACAATACTTGTGTCTGGTGCCGATGGCGTTCTTAGGCGGTAAAGGGCGGGCGACGTGCGCTGGAACGCAGGCCATCATCACGCAGGGTGAATTGCTGGGTGAAGAGGTTGTCGCTGTTGCGGGTCGCAACTACGCCGGTGAGGCGGTTGAGGGTGTCGTAGCTGTAGGTGGTCACGACGCCGTTGGCCTGAACATGGTTACAAGATCCTGTGCTCGAACGAGACAATCAAATTATGATTTAATGTCATTACAAATGGGCTATTATGGAGAAAGATGTTTTATTTGCGATACAATTTGACTAGCTAGGGCAATACTCGCAGCTGAATCGCACAGCTCATAATCACTTGGTCCGTTGGCTATCCCACCGAGTAGCGGATGCACCTTTGGCGAAATATGCTTCAACATTGGCACAGGAGAAAAGGAATCAAAGATTTTCGTCGCGATCGGTTGTGATGTTCGCCACAATTCTCCCAATACTATGTCCGTGACAAAGTCTTCAAAGGTATTAGCTACTAAAGAAAAGCTTCCGCTATCAGGCATGAGCGCCTTTACCACGGGCCTACGCCCGCTTTTCATTATACAGAATTGCGTGCCAAAAACGTCTTCAGCAACGGCATACCAGTCGCTATCAATATCAAAATGCTTATGCCAAAAAGCAGGCTCATTCCAGAGAAGAAGATTATCACCTACTGGCCCATGAAGGCTGAAGAAGTGATAGTATCGATTGCAAACATAGCCCCCTCCGCAGCGATTTATAAATGCCCTATAGTCCTCAGACCTAGGCAATTCTAAATGACGAGATGTGACTGAGTCCTCCCATTTAACTGGCTCAAGCACCGCTGTCAAACGCGAAATTACTTTATCGAATGCCATAAAATTATCCTAATGTACAATAATTACCCCGTCGATCGTGTCGCCGTTTCTAATTCCAAGCCTGTTCATCTCTAGTTTCAACTGGCTGCCGATGCCTTGGTTTGTAGTTGAATCAAGCATTTTCAAATTGCGGTTGCTATTGGGGTTTGCCAAAGCTCCGCTAACTTGAAGATCGATACGATAGTCCGCTTGCCGGCTATCCATGAATTGCTTAACTGTTGCCGCAGCGTGCTCTTCATCCACGCCCTTCGAAACTAACATGCGGGTAAAACGCTTCTGCACGGCTTTTCTATATGCATTCTGCAATGCACTGGCCTCCTCTCGCAATCTGTCATACGCGGATCCAGAAACCCGGACAAGTCTACCTTCAGAAGCAGCGTTCTGGAGTCTACGAGCTTTCTGCAAGAAATCCTGGACGTCGGCACCCCGGGGTAGCCGTAAGGTTACAATTTTCCGACCAAGCGACTGAGTAGTGCGAGACATACTTGCCAAAGTGCGAAAGTCTGCGGCAAGCATCGCCCCGGGATTATCGCCGCCAGCAGCGGCGAACACAGCCATATCTTGACCAGCTTGGGGATCAGTGAAAAGGGTGTAGATCGTGAACGCAGAAATCATTTGCACAAGGAAGACCGTCGCACGTCCGACAATTGGCACTCGTTGAGCAATTTGATTCACCACGTTTTGCGCAGCCACTACCACGTCGATCAGTGTCATACTGCCATTCGGATCAACTCCCTGCACTGGATCATCGTTGCCATATAGATAACGATGGAGCGTTATTGGACTTTGGCCATCGCCAGGATAAGTATCCATGCTGGTAAAGCGGAACCCATCGCGCCAACGTGCCAAATGATATGTCCACCCGGTGGCCGGGTCGTAGAGTCCATCCCCGCCATACAGCCACGGCGTGCCCGCGGCGGCGGCGTCGAAGTCGAGGGCGGCGCCGAAGGCGTCGTAGTCCAGGGAGGCGCCTGCCGTGCCGGAGAGGTCGATCAGCTGCCGGGTGCTGCCGTGGCCGTCGGTCAGCAGGTATTCGGTGCTGGCGGCATCGGCTTGGCCTTCCACCTTCAATCCCAAGATGTAGCTGCGTGTCGGGGTGGCCGTGGGCGAGGATTTTTCTTCGATGGCCTTGGTGTAGCCGGTGGGGTTCTCGGTGTCGTTGAGGAAGTAGGTGCTCTGGGTCGAGGAGACTTCGCTGGCCCTGACGCCGTCGGTGTCGTACGCGTAGATCGTGCTGGCGGTGCCGTCGTCCATGGCGCTCAGGCGGTTGCGAAGGTCCCAGGTGTAAGTCACGGCCGTGGCGCCTGCGCCGGTCCTGGTCATGCCGACCTGGTCGCCCGCGGCGTTGTAGCTGTAGGTGGTTGTGTAGGCATTGCTGAGCGTACGCGTCTCGGTGTGCAGTTGATCGTCGATGGTGTAGGTGTAGGCGACATGCCCCACCTGCGCGTTGGAGGCATCGTACATTTCCTCCGTCAGTCGATTGCCAACGAGATCGAAGGTGAAGCTGTTGGTGTAGGCTGCGAGGTTGGCGGGGGTGCCCGAGAGAATGGTGAGTTTCTCCTGCGTCAGGCGGCCGAGGGCGTCGTAGGTCCAGTCCGTCTTTGTTGAAGAGGCCAGGACACCCGAACTATTGTAGCGGTTCTCCGTGACGCTTGTGCGCAGGCCATCATCACGCAGGGTGAAATGCTGGGTGAAGAGGTTGTTGCCGGTGCGGGTCGAAACTACGTCGGTGAGGCGGTTGAGGGCATCGTAGCTGTAGGTGGTCAGAACGCCGTTGGCCTGGGTGTCGCTGTGGAGGTTGCCCAGGAGGTCGTAGGTGTAGCCACCATGCCCCCCGCCGCCACGCACAAAAATCCTGCGATCGATTGCACCCTTTTCATCACCACGCTCCTCGTCGTCTGAACCGTCTTCGCGAACAACTCCCCCCTTCCCCGTTGAACGCATGCCCTCTTTCGTTCTTGCATGCGCTGCTTCAGGTTGCATAATGAACCGATCCCCTCGCCGCTTCCCCCTCCCGAGGGAAAGGCCCGCCGCCCATCGGCAACAGGGAGAGGAGGAATCCTCGGGAACCCGTATCCCCCCTCCGCCGTCTGACGGTTGACGCCCACCCGTCCCGCCGCACTCCTTATAAGGACTCACCATGAGCCAGACGTTCACCCCCCCCGCCGATGCCGCCGCCCAGATGACCCCCGAAGAACTCGCCTCCATCGCCAAGCTCCAGGACGCCTACTCCGCCCTCAAAACCGAGCTCGGCAAAGTCATCGTCGGCCAGTCCCAGGTCATGGAAGAACTCCTCATCGCCCTCTTCTGCCGCGGACACTGCCTCCTCGTCGGCGTCCCCGGCCTCGCCAAAACACTCCTCATCTCCACCCTCGCCAAAACCCTCTCCCTCTCCTTCAACCGCATCCAGTTCACCCCTGACCTCATGCCCTCCGACATCACCGGCACCGAGGTCATCGAAGAAGACAAGGCCTCCGGCAAACGCAACCTCCGCTTCGTCCGCGGCCCCATCTTCGCCAACGCCATCCTCGCCGACGAAATCAACCGCACGCCCCCCAAAACCCAGGCCGCTCTCCTCGAAGCCATGCAGGAACACCAGGTCACCGCCGGCGGCGTCCAGCACCGCCTCGCCGAGCCCTTCTTCGTCATGGCCACCCAGAACCCCATCGAACAGGAAGGCACCTACCCCCTCCCCGAAGCCCAGTTGGACCGCTTCATGTTCAACGTCCTCGTCTCCTACCCCTCCGAACAGGAAGAATTCGACATCGTCCGCCTCACCACCGCCCCCCGCCACATCGACCTCAAGCACGTCCTCTCCGCCGAAGACGTCATGGCCCTCCAGGAACTCGTCCGCAAGGTCCCCGTCGCCGAACACGTCGTCCGCTACGCCATCCGCCTCGTCCGCCAGACCCGCCTCAACCAGCCCGACACCCCCAAGTTCATCAAGGACTTCGTCAGCTGGGGCGCCGGCCCCCGCGCCTCCCAGACCCTCGTCCTCGCCGGAAAAGCCCGCGCCCTCCTCCAGGGCCGCTACCACGTCTCCACCGACGACATCCGCGCCGTCGCCTACCCCACCCTCCGCCACCGCGTCCTCACCAACTTCAACGCCGAAGCCGAAGGC
>JBEHXY010000062.1:0-13714 GCA_048498455.1 Planctomycetota bacterium
CCCCCGCATCACCGCATTCGTCGGCAACGAAAACTCCAGCACGATCAACCGCCCCCCCGGCCGCAGCACCCGCGCAAATTCCTCAATCGCCGCCCCCCAGTCGCTCACATTCCGAATCCCAAACGCGATCGACACCACATCCACCGACGCATCCGCCAGCGGCAACGCCAGCGCATCCCCCTGCGCAAATCGCGGCCCCGCCCCCTCCGCCCACCGCCGCCCCGCCTTCGCCCGGGCGATCGGCAACATCTCGTACGTAAAATCAATCCCCATCACCCCCCCTTCCGACTTCCTGCTTCTTGATTCCTGCTTCTGAAAAAACTTGATCGTCAAATCCCCCGTCCCGCACGCCACATCCACCACCTGGTCCCCCGCCTTCACCCCCGCCATCTTCACCGCCACATTCCGCCAGTGCTGATCCATCCACAGCGAGTGCAGCCGGTTGTTCAGGTCATAGCTCGGCGCGATCGCCGAAAACATCTGGTTCACCCGCCGGGCCTTGTCGCTCACCTGGTGCGGGTTCGCCAGCAGCGGATCCGTCCACGCCGGCTCCGCCGCGGACGAAGCAGGCTCGGCAGGCACAGCGGGGGCATTGGCGCTTGGCGACATTTCAACCAATCCTGAAACGGATGAAACAATCGATTATAGGGGAGCCGCCCCCCGAAATGAAACGCACCGCCCCGCTGCCTGGGAACTTCCCCTGTCCCCGTACGTCCAAGCGTATAATGGCCCATTCGGAGGTGTCCCATGACCCCCTTCCGTCTCCTGTCTGCCCGCACCCTGCTCCCCCTTTCACTGCTGCTGGCGCTGCTCACCGCCCCGCTCCCCGCGGCCACCATTGTCGGGCCGCGGCCGCCGGCGCCTCCCGGCTGGGCCTATCGCTGGATTCCCCCCTCCTACCACACCGTCTACGAACGCGTCTGGATCCCCGAACAATGCACCCAGGTACTGGACTGGGTCGAAATCGCCCCCGGCCATTACGTGCAGCAGTGGCGCTCCGTCCTCTCCCCCGGCTACTGGCAAACCGCCGCCCGCCGCGAACTCCTCGATCCCGGCCACTGGGAACTCGTCGCCGTCGATCCGCCCCCCTACTACCACCCGCTGCCCGTTGAGCCCATGCCCATGCCCCTGCCGCGCCCGGTCGTCGTCGCCCCCACCGGCACGGTTCCGGTCCAGGGCTATGCCTCGGGCGGCGGCGAAGACCTCAGCGCCTTCTCGCCGCTGCGCGAATGGCCCGACAAACACTGATTCCCGCCGTCGCGCTCATCCCTGTGGCTTGGTCGCGCTGCCCGCCGGCGCCGTCGCCGGCGTCACGTAGTCGCTCCCATACTCCACAAACGCCCGCGTCACCTTCCCCGCCGCCGCTGTGCACACGAAGAACCCCTTCTCCTTCGTGTTGTCATGATTCGCGCGCTTCCGCGAGCAGCACTTGTTCGTCGTCACCCCCACCCCGTCCAGCACCTGCTTCTCCGTCAGCCCATGGTAATGGCCGTTGAAGATCCACTGCAGGTTCAACCCCTTCAACGGCTCCAGAAGCTTGTCCGCATTCTGCAGCCGGTACTTCACCTCCGGCCCCAGCGGAAAATGCGTGAACACCACCGTCGGCTTCTTCTTGTCCAATGCCCCCGCCACCTTCGCCGCATACGCCAGCGTCTCCGCATGGCAATCGAACTTCTCCACCTTCACCCCGTCCGACGTGTCGAGCCCCACGAACTGCCATCCATCCGCATCAAATGTGTAGTTCATCTCCTTCCCGAACGTCTCGTTGAACCCCTTCCGGTCCGTCGCCGACGCCGAATCATGATTCCCCGCCGTCACGTGATAGGGCGCCTTGAGCTTTTTCAGAATGTCCCGGATGGCCGTCGCCTGCTCCTGCGTCCCCGCATCGATCAGGTCCCCCACAATCAGCACATGCGACGCCTTCTCCACCCCGTTGATCTTCGCCACCATCCCCTCGAAGAACGGCACGCACGCCGCGTCCGAAAAATGCAGATCGTTCACCACCACGAACGTCGAGTCCCCGCCCTCCGCCCCGCGCAGCCGCCCCGGCCACACCCCCAGCGACAGCAGCGCCCCCGCCGACAACTTCATCATCGCCCGCCGCGACAACCCCGCCGAAGACACCGCCTGGACATCCATCGCCGCTTCCTTCCACTCTGTGTTATTCCGCCAATGCGCGTAGAGCCCCTTACTTCAACTCCCCCTTCGCCGACCGCGTCGGCACCATCACCGTGTCAAACGGCGACCGGTCGCGGATGGGCCCGCCCGGCAACGCTCCGGCCAGCACCGCCTGCTCGTCCCGAATGCGATTTTCCGGAGTCACCGTCTGGCGGAAAATGTTGTCATTCTGCGGACCGATGTCGGTTCGCCGCATGAATTCGACGTGCCCATCGGCAAAGCCCACATTTTGCCCGTCGAACAAATGATTCGGGGAATTCTGAAGTGCCGGCGAGTTCACGGAGCCATCGTCCAGCACCATCGGGTCCGCCGGCGCCGTCGTCGACACCGCACGGCCCGCCGGCCGCGTCATCGCCTCCCCCGCCGCCGCCTTGCTGCTCAAATAGGGCGCCATATCCGACACGATCGGCAGCGACGAATCGCTCGTGTTCTTCCAGTTCATCAGCGGCTGCACCATCCCCGCCGCATCCTTCGTGCCCCACATGTAGGCCACCGAATAACTCACCGCCTTGGGCGAATCAAAGTTCATCCGGTACACCCCCCCTTTCTCTTTCTGCATTACCGTCGCCTCCCCCGCAAACGGATCGCTTTTGCACACAAACGCCTTCGGCTGGATCTGCCCGTTGAGCACCAACAGCCACAACTGCGCATAGGGATTGTTCCCATACGCCCCGCCCTTGTACATCTCCTTCACCGCCTCCTCCCACTTCTTCCCGCCGCTCCATTCCCCCTTCACCGAGGGATCGTACGTCGTGTTCGATTTCGACGGCAGATAGGGATACAGGTCGCTGTTCTCCGCCCCATACACGACCATCGACTGCATCAGCACGTGCAGGTTCGACGCGCACGCCGAACGGTTCGACAGCTCCCGCGCCCGGTTTTCCTGCGCCACCAGCGGCAACACCGCTGCCCCCACCAGCACGCCCACCACCCCCCATGCCGCCACATCCGCCTTCGTGCGCCGCTTCACCACACCACACCTCGCTCACCATGCCCATGCCAATGCCGCCGTACCGCCCCCCTACTTCAACTCGCCTTTGGCCGACCGCGTCGGCACCATCACCACGTCGAACGGCGACTTGTGCGTCCCGATCGTCCCCGGCAGCTCCCCCGCATCAATCGCCTTCTCCGCCCCGTTCACCGTCACCGTCCAGAGGTTGTCGCCGTTGTTGCCGACGTCCGGCCGCCGCACGAACTCCACGTGCGCGTCGGCAAACCCCACGTTCTGCCCGTCGAAAAGATGATTCGGTGAGTTGCTCAGCGACTCCGTCGCGAAAGTCTCCGCCCCCAGCACCAGCGGATCCGTCGGGCTGGTCGTCGCCACCTGTTTGCCCGCCGGCCGCGTCATCACCTCGCCCGCCGCCGCCTTGCTGCTTAAATACGGCGCGATGTCCGAGGCGATCGCCAGCGACGCATCCGTCGTGTCCTTCCACCACTCCCCCGGATTCACCACCCCCTTGGGTCCCGTCACCCCCCACGGATATGCGATCGAATAACTCAGCCCCTTGGCCGAATCGAAATTCAGCGTGTACGCATCCCCCTTCTGCACCGGCGACGCCGCGCCCCCGAAGGGATCGCTCTTGCAGATAAACCCCTTCGGCGTCATCTGTCCCTTGAGCACCAGGATCCACAACGCCGCCTGCGGGTTGTTCGCAAACAATCCCTGCTTGTAAGCCCCATTGAGTGCGTCGTCGGAGCTCTTCCCCATCCCCGGCTCCCCCTTCACCGACGCGTCATAGCTCGTCAGCGACTTGCCCGCATAGCAGGGAAACGCATCGTTGTTCTCGGCCCCATAGACGACCATCGACTGCATGATCCCGCGCAAATTCGCCGCGCACGAACTGCGGTTCGACAGCTCCCGCGCGCGGTCCTCCGCCGCCACCAGCGGCGCCACCGCCATCCCCACCAGCAGCCCCACCACCGCCCACGCCACCGCATCCGCCTTCGTGCGCCGCTTCTCCATACCGCTACGCTCCAGCAAGCCCCTCATCCGCTATTGGACCATGACGCATCGGCAGCGGTCAATATGCAACCTTTTTTCCACATTTCCCGCGCCCCGCCCTCCGGCCGCGTCCGCCGCCCTCGACGCCCATCCCCCGTCCTCCTCCCCCTGCGCGCAAAAAAAACCGCGGGGCGGGCCCTCTCGAGCACCGCCCCGCGGCAGATTCCAACAGAATCGCTCAAGCTTACTTGAGTTCGACCTGGGCGCCTTCGGTCTCCAGCTCCTTCTTGAGCTTCTCGGCGTCGGCCTTTTCCAGGCCGGTCTTGATCGCCTTCGGAGCGCCGTCCACCAGGTCCTTGGCTTCCTTCAGACCCAGACCCGTCGCCGCACGAACGACCTTGATCACGTTGATCTTCTTGTCGCCCGCAGCCTTCAGCACCACGTCGAACGTGGTCTGCTCGGCCGCAGCCGGAGCCGCCGCGCCGCCGCCGCCCGCCGGGGCAGCCATCATCACCGCGCCGCCGGCGGCGGCTTCGATGCCATAAGTGTCCTTCAGGTACGTGCTGAGCGCCTGGGCGTCCAGCAACGACAGGGCCACGATCTTGTCGCCCAGGTCCTTGAGTTCCTGCTTCACGTCTGCCATGAGATTACCTCTTCTTTTCTGTTCACCTTCGCCAGCCCGAACGACAAGTCCGGTTTTAACTGCTCTCGGCAGGCTGCACGACTGGTGAAAAGGAGTTTCCAGTGTCTCGTTTCAAGTGTCGAGTCCCCGCGTCTCAAGCTTCCTGAAGCCTGAAACCGTAAACTCGAAACTCGTTCAAGCCGCCGCCGGAGCAGCGCCTTCCTTTTCCTTCGCCTTCTCTTCCACGGCCTTGATCTGGCCCGCCAGCTTGCCCGCCGGTCCCTTGAGCTGGCCCGCGATCTTCCGGCCAGGTCCCAGGATCTGCCCGACGATCATCGCCTGCAGTTCCTTCTTGCTCGGCAGCTTCGCCAGCGCCTCGGTCGCCTTGTTGTCGAGCAGCTGCCCTTCAACAATCGACCCCTTGATCTTCAGCTTGTCGACCTTCTTCGCCTGCTCGACCAGCTCCTTCACGATGTCGACAACCGACTCGCCGCCATACACCACCGCGTTGGTCCCCTTGAGCAGCCCGCCGGCGCCTTTCAGCCCCGCGGTCTCAAGCGCCTTCGCCGCCAGTGCGTTGCGAACCACCGTCAGCTTCACCTGCTTCTTCCGCAGGTCCGACCGGATGCCCGCCGTCGTCTTCGAGTCGATGCCGAGGTAATC
Organism: Planctomycetota bacterium; assembly: GCA_048498455.1. GTDB lineage: Bacteria > Planctomycetota > Phycisphaerae > WQYP01 > WQYP01 > CALCHA01. Next base: position 5,406 of record JBEHXY010000062.1, read on the forward strand.
GACAACCACCACCGAATCGGCGCCTTTGAACTTCGTCTGAAGTTCCGAAGTGATCAGGGCTTTAACACGCTTGCTCATAAATCAGCCTCTGGAGAGAGGAGGGAAAATTCGTCTGGGTACACATCTCGCCGCGCCCGAAACCGGACGCCGCGTCTTTAACGCTCTTCTTCACGCACATCCAGGTGCGTCGTATCAATCTGGATCCCCGGGCTCATCGACGAGTGCAGCGTCACCTTCTTGATGTACGTGCCCTTCGCCGTCACCGGCTTCATCTTCCGCAGCGTGTTCACCAACGCATGCGCGTTCGCCGCAAGGTCGCCATCCGCAAACGACAGCTTCCCGATCACCGCGTGCACATTCCCGCCCGCATCGTTGCGGAACTCAATCTTGCCCGCCGTGTATTCGCGAACCGCCGTCGCCACGTCCGCCGTCACCGTGCCCGCCTTCGGCGATGGCATCTTGCCCTGCGGGCCAAGCACCTTACCGAGCCGTGCGATCTTCGGCATCATGTCCGGCGTGGCCACCGCCACGTCAAAGTCCGACCACCCGCCATTCACTTTCGCAATCAATTCATCCGCCCCCGCCTCGATCGCGCCCGCTTCACGGGCCACGTCGATGTTCGCCCCCTGCACGAAGGCAATGACCTTGTTCGTCTTGCCGATGCCCTTGGGCAGGCTCACCGCGCCGCGAACCATCTGGTCCGCCTGCTTCGCGTCGATGCCCAGGTGAATCACCACGTTCACCGTCTCATCGAACTTCGCCTTCTTCATCTGCTTGAGCACCGGAAACGCCTGCTCAAAAGTCACCGGCGTCTGGGGCACAAGCTTCACAGCTTCCTGATACCGCTTCCCGCGGAACTGAACAACGGCCATGGGGCCTCCGGCGCAAAACTCGACAACGCACACCCAGCCCCAAAAAGAGGCCAGGCCTTCATCCAAATCCACAGTATTGTTCAGGGAAACACGCGGCCGGGAGGGTCTCGACCAGGCGCCCTCCCGCTACTTCCGAGAGACCCGTCGATTCGCCTGGCGGCCAGCCATGCTCCCACTGTTACCGCCCGTGGTCCGGCGAAGGTTAGATCGGGAATGCTACCAAACCCCCACCCCGCCCGTCAACCACCAACCAGATCAAAGCCCAGGACCCCATTCCGAAGGTCATGAATCGGGACCGCCTGATATCCCATCGACGAACCCACCTTCACAACCCAGCCATGCGCCAACCCACTCTCACGAGACCCCTATATTCCGGCAACCCCCATCCCTGGCAAAAACCCTCAGCCCTCTGCACCCCCTCCACCCACCCCACGGCCCCCCTCCCGCTCCAACAGCAACCGCTGCCGCCCCGCCCCCCCGCAAAACCCCGCCGCCGACGTCCCATCACTCTTGATCACCCGATGACACGGTATCACCACCGCCAGCGGATTCTTCCGGCACGCCGACCCCACCGCCCGCACCGCCTTCGCCGCCCCAATCGCCCGCGCCACCTCCGCATACGTCCGCGTCTCTCCCATCGGAATCTTCCCCACCTCCCGCCACACCGCCCGCTGAAACCCCGTCCCCCGCACCGCCACCTCCACCCCCAACGCCTTCCCCGGCTCATTCACAAACGCGGCCACCGCCGCCACCCTCCCCGCACACGTCCGCTCATCCCGCACCACCTCCGCCTCCGCAAACCGCTCCTCCAATTCCTTCACCAATGTCCCCACCCGCTCCCCAATCAAAATCCCCACCACGCCCTCCTCCCCCACCGCCACCACCAGCCGCCCCAGCACGCACCGCCCCACCCCAAACCCAATCCGCTCCCGCCGCAAAATTCGCCCAGCGCGCCGCATCCCATCACTCCGCATCAACACCCACCCACCGCGCCCCAAGTCCCAATTACCAATTACCAATTACCAATGACCCACCCCCTCACATCCACGTCACCGCCGCATACGTCCCCAGAAACAACACAAACCCCACGATCGTCAGCCACGCCGCATGCAACCCCCGCAACCGCGGCGCCAGCGGCACATGCGCCACCACCCCATACACCACCCACGCCGCCACCGCCAACACCACCTTCGGCGACACATGCAGCGCACTCCCCCCGGCCCCCCCCGCCGCGCCCGCCCCCTGCACCAGCCGCAACGTCCCCGTCACCATCGCCAAGGTCAGCAGCGGAAATCCCGCATACACCATCGACAAGTTAAACCGCTCGATCGTCGCCAGCGGCGGCAACCCGCCAAACCGCTTCCCCCCCTCCATACCCCCTGGCTTCAATTGCCGATGCGCCAGCAAGTACACCCCCCCACCCACGCACCCCAGCGCAAAGCAAAGGGTTCCCGCGATCACCGACACCACATGCAGCAGCATCCACACATCCCCCCACCGATACTGCCCCGGCGACACCGCCGCCAGCACCCCGCCCAGCACCAGCAGCCCCCCGATCATCGGCAACAGAAAAAACGCCAGCGACCTAAACCGCCGCGTCAGCCGCAAATACACCACCGCCCCATCCAGCAAAAGCGCCAGCAGCAGGAACGCATCGAAATGGTCCGACAGCGGCAACGCCAGGCTCCGCGCCTCGGCCGCCCGATACACCAGCAGCCCCAGCGCCAGCGCCGTCCCCGCGATCACGGCGCTCCACGCCCCCGCTCCCAGCGCGTCGCGCGCGCTCCCCTCCGCCCCGCGCCGCAGGTGCCGCAATCCCAGCGCAAACCCGGCGAAAAACAGCGCGCCTGTCAGAAACAACAATCCCAATCGAATCCCTGGCATCACCTGCTATTGTACGGCCGATCCGCCACCGCCGCCCGCCTCCCGCGCCGCCGCTAGCCACCGCTCCAACAACGCCTCTCCCTCCCCGCGCCGCACCGCCTCCACCATCTCGGGCGTCCCCAGCCGCTGCAAGAGCGCCCGCCGCGCCGCACCATCCGCCACCTCCGCCCGCGCCCGCGCACGCCACCCCGCCATGAACTCCGCCAGCTGTCCCCACGCCGGATCCACCGCCCCCGCCACCCGGTCCCGCACCGCCGCCGCCACCGCCGGACTTCCCGACGCCGTGCTCACCCCCACCGTGATCCCCCCCACCCGCGCCGTCGCCATCCCCGAAAAATCGCTTCCCCCTCCGCCTCCGCCGTGCCCATCACACCGGCAGCACAGAATTCCCCGCGCCGCCGCATCCGCCGCCACGCGCGCATTCACGTCCATTACGTTCGTCGCCGCGAACACCAGCACAAACCGCCGCCGCTCCATCACCGCCGATTCATACGCCCCCACCACCCGCTCCACCGCCAGCGTCCCAAACCCCTCCGCAAATCCCACGCTCGCCACCGTCACCAGAGCCCCCGCCTCCACCAGCCCCTCCGTCTTGCGCAACCCCACCTCCCCCCCACCCACCACCAGCACATGCCGCCCCTCCAGGTGCAACACCACCGGATACCCAAATCCCGCCCCACCTTCCCGTCGTCCATCTGTGTTCATCCGTGTTCATCCGTGGCTCATTTCCGTTCCCTCATCATACCCGCAAAAACACCGCGGCCCGCACTTCAGAAGCACGGGCCGCGGCTGACTTACTCAGGATTACCGGCTGTGATTAGCCGAGGAGACGCAGCACCGACTGGGGCGCCGAGTTCGCCTGCGACAACACGCTGCCTGCCGCCTGCACCAGAATCTGATTCCGGGTCATGTTGGCGGTTTCGGTCGCGAAGTCGGTGTCGCGGATCGCACTCTGCGAGCTCGACACGTTCTCCAAAGCGACGTTCAGCGAGTTGATCGTCGAGCCCAGCACGTTCGACTGGAACGCGCCCAGCCGGCCGCGAAGACCCGCGACATTCTTTATCGCCGAGTTCACGATGTTCTGGGCCAGCGTGGTGTCGCCGTTGTTGACGGCGGCCGCCTTGCCCGAACCCAGGTCCGACAGCGTGTAGGTCACACCGTTGCTCACGGTCTTCCCGATGCTGCCGGTGTTCACGTTGCCAAGGCCGATCGACGCCGCGTTCGACGTGTTCACCTGCGCGCCGAGGCTGAAGGTCGCCCCGCCGCCGGTGATGCCGAAGGTCTTGCTCTTGCCGTTGGTGTTGACGTTGGACTTCAGCGTCAGGTCGGCTTCGAAGTTGGCCGTCACCACCTTGATGTTCAGGCCGTCGGACTGAACCGCCGTCCCGTTCACCGTCACGGTCGCGTTGCGGCCGTAGTCGGTGGTGTTGGTGTTGTTGGAGGTGTCCTTGGTCGCCAACGCGGTCGCGTTGTTCGAGGTCACGCTGACGAACTGGCTGGCGCCATAGCCCGTCGAGGTGAAGAGCACCGTCTTGTTGTCGGCGGACAAGGTCGCCTGCACACCGGTGGAATCCTTGAACTGGTTGACCGAGGCCACGATCGCCGAGCTCTTGGTCGAGCTGGCGAACGACAGCTGCACCGTGCCCTGGTTGCCGGCGATCGAAACCGCGGCGGCGCCGTTGAGACCCGTGCTCGAGCCGGCGAAGTTGAGCTGGCCCGTCTGCGAGGAGGCGACCACCGCGACGGTCACCGACAGCGCGGTGCTGCCGACCTTCGCGGAGTTGATCGACACCGACGTGAACGCCGAAGCCGTCGACAGGCCCGACGTGGTGTAGTCATACGTGCCGTTGAGCAGCTTCACGCCCTCGAAGGACGCGGAGTTGCTGATGCGGTTGATGGTGCTCAGGATCGAATCGACCTGCAGCTGGTTGGCGTCCTTCTCGTCCTGGGAGAGACCGGCCTTGTTGGCCGCGTTTCCGACCAGGCCCTGCAGCGAAACCAGCAGGTTGGACACTTCGCCGAGCGAGCCTTCAGCCGTGCCGATGATGTTGTCGGCGCGCTGGGCGTTGGAGATGGCCGTCTGGGTGGCCATCTGTTCCGAGCGGAGCGACTCGCTGGCGATCAAGCCGGCGGGGTCATCCTTGCCCGAGTTGATGCGATACCCCGTTGACAAGCGCTGAAGAGAGGTTTGCAGGGAGCTGTTGTTCTTGTTCAGAACGTTGACAGCAACCATCGAACTGACGTTCGTGTTAATGCGTGACATTGTGTAAATCCTCCATGAAGCCGGCGATCAGGACTCACACATCGTTTCTCGTGCGCGGCGTGAGCCATCGGGCTTGCGGATCTTTCATCTTCTCACGGCGGGCCCCAAGGCCCCTGGATCAGAATCCGGATCAGCACTCCGCTGTTACCGGCCAAAACTTCCGTGAACAACCCGGGGTTTTTCTGGTTGGCCCCTCAGACCCGGGACAAGCCGGGGGGCTTCATTAACATGGCCGGGCTACCTCCTTGGCATACGCCGACTGGAATCCGACCCAGGCTGCCCAGGACCGCCTTGTATCCTGCATACTGCACCGGAATCACTTCTAGCTTCGGAAATCCCCGCATCAGGCTTTAGAAGCCCCGCTGCGAATCTTTCCTTTTCACGATGCGATGCCGGACCATGGCGGTCCCGGGCCAGACCCGAAAATCAAAGGCCATTCCAGGCCTTCGCTATCACGTGCGCGGCTGCCACCGGGGACCGGGCCCTCGCGGCACGCTCCTGCGCGCCCCGCTGGCCCGGAACAGGCCGGCCCGCGTTACCGGGCCGGCCCTGCTGCCGGTTGAGATCCTTTATCCGAGAAGCTTCAGCACCGACTGGGGCGCCGAGTTCGCCTGCGACAGGACGCTGCCCGCCGCCTGCACCAGGATCTGGTTCCGCGTCATGTTTGCGGTTTCCGTCGCGAAGTCCGTGTCGCGGATCGCACTTTCCGAGCTCGACACGTTTTCCAGCGCGACATTCAGCGAGTTGATCGTCGAGCCCAGCACGTTCGACTGGAATGCACCCAGCCGGCCGCGAAGACCTGCGACGTCCTTCACCGCCTGGTTGATGATGTTCTGCGCCAGGTTGGTGTCGCCGGTGTTGACCGCGGCGACCTTGCCCGACGCCAGGTCCGACAGCGTGTAAAGGCTGCCGTTCTGCACGAACTTGCCCAGGCTCGCGGTGTTCACCGTGCCGATGCCGATCGACGCCGTGTTCGCCGTGTTCACCTGCGCGCCGAGGCTGAAGGTCGCCCCGCCGCCGGTGATGCCGAAGGTCTTGCCCTTGCCGTTGCTGTTCACGGCCGCATTCATCGTGAAGCCGATGTCCAGCAGGTCGCCGAAGACCGCCTTCACCTTGAGGCCGTCGGAAACCGCGGCGGTTCCGTTGACCGTCAGCGTGGCGTTGCGGCCGTAGCTGCTGGAAGTGCTGACGTTGGCGATGTTCTTGGTGCTCACCGAGGTGGGGTTGCTGGAGGTCACCGAGACGAACTGGCTGCTGCCGTAATCGGTGGACAGGAGGCTCACCGACTTGTTGTCGGTCGAGAGGATGGCTTCCACGCCGGTGGAGTCCTTGAACTGGTTGACCGAGGCCACGATCGCGGAGCTCTTGGTGGAGCTGGCGAAGGAGAGCTGCACGGTGCCCTTGTTGCCGGAGATCGAGACGGTGGAGGCCCCGTTGAGGCCGCTGCTCGAGCCCAGGAAGTTCAACTGGCCGGTCTGGGCGGAGGTGACCACGCTGACGCTGACGGTCAGGGTGGCGCTGCCGACCTTGGCGGAGTTGATGCTGATCGCGGTGAACGCCGAGGTCGTCGCGAGGCCCGACGTCGTGTAGTCATAGGTGCCGTTAAGCAGCTTCACGCCCTCGAACGAGGACGAGTTGCTGATGCGGTTGATGGTGCTGAGGATGGAGTCCACCTGCAGCTGGTTGGCGTCCTTTTCATCCTGGGAAAGGCCCGCCTTGTTGGCGGCGTTGCCCACGAGCCCCTGCAGCGAGACCAGCAGGTTGGACACTTCCGAGAGCGACCCTTCGGCCGTCCCGATGATGTTGTCCGCGCGCTGGGCGTTGGAGATGGCGGTGGTGGTGGCCTTCTGCTCGGCGCGGAGCGATTCGCTGGCGATCAGGCCGGCGGGATCGTCTTTGCCCGAGTTGATGCGATAGCCCGTCGACAAGCGCTGAAGCGATGTCTGCAGGGCCATGTTGTTCGAGTTCAACGTGTGAACTGCGACCATGGACGAGAGATTGGTGTTGATACGGCTCATGGAAAATCCTCCGTGAAAGTCGTTGCCCGCTGATCTGCTTGGCTGGTTCCGAAATCCTCATCCGTAAGGATTCGCGAAACAATGCGGCGGGAAACGCGACAAAACTGATGGCCTGCATGGGGACGCTTCCGTCGGCCAGGAGCCGGAAGCCCCGAGAACTGCTGCACACCTCCGCGGGCGAAAAGCCCGTCAACTGGCCGCGAAAACTGTCCGGACGTCCGGGCGGCTCGCGGCGCTCCCTTGTCACGGGGAGCATATTCGGGCTGTGCAGTGGAAATTCTTGAGGCTGAAAGTGCGCAGGAAACGCAGGAAAGGCCGGTGTTTTTGCGTCCGAAAATGGGGGTGCGTGTTCGAATTGAAAGCGGGGGGATTATGGGACACGCGGGGTTATCAGACAGTGGGGGGCGGGAAAAATCGCGCAAGGTTGGCATGGTGGGTCGCTGCGCGTCATCCGTTATGGGACGGTTTTGGCGCGTTATCGGGCGGTAAGCGGGGGTTATCGGGCGTTAAGCGCGCGGCTCGCGGACAGTCAGTCCGGACACCAGATGGCGAGGCAACCGGGGGCTTCGGTGAGGCGGATTTCGACGAGGGCCAGGCCGCGGACGCCGGCGGGGTCGATCTCGCGGATGAGGGCCTGGATCTGGCGGCCGAGGTATTCGGCGATGCGTTCGGCGGAGGGGTTGATGGTGGAGCGGAAGGGCTCGACGTTGTTGAGATTGGCGTTGCGCCAGGGGGCGATGATGAGGTCGAGGGCGGCGTCGACTTCGTGGAAATCGAGGACGGTGTCGATGGCGTCGAGGGAGGAGGCGGCGATCTTGATGGTGGCGCGGAAGTCGTGGCCGTGGAGGGGTTCGGTGATGCCGCCGTGGAGACGGAGGGCGTGGGCGGCCGAGAAGCGGGTTTCGACTTCGATGGCGAACATAATGAACTGTCCAATACGAAGCGGGTGGGGGCAACTTATTTGCCGAGTTCCCGGGAGCGTTTGGCGGCGGCGGCGATGGCGGCGGTGATGGCGTGCTGGAAGCCTGCGGCTTGCAGGGATTCGATGGCGGCCTGGGTGGTGCCGTTGGGGGTGGTGACTTTGCGGCGGAGTTCGGCGGGGGAATCCTTGGATTCTTCGAGGAGGGCGGCGGCGCCGATGACGGTCTGGCGGGCGAGGTGGGCGGCTTCGGCGGCGGGGAGGCCGGCCTCGGCGCCGGCCTGGGCGAGGGCCTCGGTGAGGAGGAAGATGTAGGCGGGGCCGGAGCCGGAGAGGGCGGTGACGGCGTCGAT